>JAEOTJ010000305.1 GCA_016839905.1 Promethearchaeota archaeon
ATATATTTAATGATTGAAACAGAAAATGATTATTATCTAAATGATCAAAAACATCATTAACAAAGCTATAGCCCTTGAGCGTCATTTTTGTCGGATGAAGATTAGTTTTGAAGTTCATGAAAAAAATAGGGAAAAAAAAACCTTATTTTCTTATTTCTTATTATTCAGCAAGTTTAAATTCATTATTTTTAAGAAGCTCAATGGCTTTTTCATTATCATCCATTTTTAATACGACTAATGCCTCTCCTTCAATTAAAGTTGAATATAAATATTCAATATTCAGTTTTTTTTCCCCAAATAATTTTGAAATTTTATACAAACCCCCAATATTGTCGACGAGTTTTACAGCTATAACATCAGTAGTAGAAAATATATAATCATTTTCTTCTAAAAGTTTTATTAATTTTTTTAGTTTGTCTACTAAAAGTAATAATAGCCCGTAATCTTCTGTTTCTGCTACGGTCATTGCGCGTATAAATATTTTTTTATCTATAAGTAATTCAATAAAGTTAGCTAATACTCCTGGGTTATTAGGAAGAAATACAGACACTTGCTTGAACATTTTAAAATGAACCTTAATATTTATATAATTTGAATTAATTTACAATTAAATTAATACTATTATAATAAAAATGTGATCAGTAATAAAAAAATATAACAAATTAGTATAAGAGTATTAATTAATAAGTCGATTAGAATGCTATTCACGTAAGAATTATTATCGCTAATATTTATTAATTGAGGTTATACGAGCTTTCGCTTGTCATTTTTATTTAATTCCGTATTTTTTAAATAATGAAATAATTTATATCACACTCGCTTGATATTGATATATTTTTTTTTTAAATTTAAGGACTAAATGTTAAGTTTTTTGTAAGAGAGAATTTTCAATTTTTAAAAACGATTCAATTTTTTATATAGATAATTAATTTTCAAAAGTTATCTTAACTCATACAAAAAATATAACATTAAATCAATTTAAGTGAATTTTAAAAAAAATATTTCTACTTTTTTATAGTAAAAAAAGTTTAAACCTCAACATTAATTTATCTTTGAATTTAATATCTCATCGATTTATATATATATTATTTGGGCTTTTTTTTTTCAAAATCATCAACAATTTTGCACAAATTCTTTTTTTTTTAATGAATGCCAAACAAAACATATTATAATAACCATATTAAATTATTAATTAATGAATAAAAAGCAATTCTATGAAGCCCATAAGAATTTTTCTGAGAGAGGGATATCGGAATATTTCATTTCTCCGGGTATTAAATGCAAATTTGATATTTTAAAGGAAATCATTGGTGTTAAAAGAAATTTTTTAAATGGAATTGATTTGGGCAGTTCAGGAAACTCTATTCTCTATTTTTTAAACAATATTTTAAGGAAATCCTTTTTTGACCTCGCTAATCTCCCTTTAAATCAATATCTTAATCATAAATGTTGGTATCCAATATGTGGAGATCTAATAAAATTACCTTATAGGGATGAGATATTTGATTTTATTTGTGCTCTTGATGTATTAGAACACATTAAAGACGATCAATTAGCCGTATCGGAAATTAGTAGAATATTAAAAAAAGAGGGAGTAGTTATTATCACAGTTCCTCATGAAATGAAGTTTTACACTCATCAAGATAAATTAATAGGCCATTATCGTAGATATGAGATTAACCAGATTATTTCACTTTTTAGTGAGTATAATTTAACAAATATTCGAACATTTGGAGTTTATGGCCGATTAATGAAAATTTCTGATATCCAATATTATAATCCTAAGAAAGCAGAAGAGAATTTGTCAAGACTGCGTGAGAGATATATCTCAGATCCCGTATTTCGGAAATTTTGGAAAATTTTCAACAAAATAAGCTCAAGAATCATGAAAATAGATGCAAAATATGGTTCTCTAAAAAAAATGATGAATATTGGATTAATTTTTAAGAAAATTGTATAATTATAATTTTATCTTTAAATTAAATTATATGATAAGAGATATCTAAATATTTTTTTTTTTTTATTTATCTAAGTCTTTTTTCATTTTTTGAAATAAATCTTTATATTCATCTATGTAATTATCATCATTAGTTTCTTCTATTTTTTCAATGAGTTCAATAGATTTATTAAGAGCTTGTGCTCTTCTCTTAATATTTTCAAGAAAGAATTCTTTATTAAATGTACCCCTGGTAATTGTTAATTGATTCATCATCTCATTTACGGAAGCTCCCATTTTATTTTCAGATTCAATTACATGATTAAGAACTCCAATTTGCAGCTCTCTTTTTCTTTTTTTTAATTTTATACAATTATCACATATAAACTCTGAAGGATCATCTCCCTTATTTATCATGAAAGGATTCCCACATCTAGTACATGGTGTAAGTTTAAGCAGTAATTTTGAATCCTTATCATTAGGGTCTGACATATATCAAATCTTTATTTTTAGTATGTATCTATAATTATAATTCTTTTTAACTAATTTATTTTTAAGCTTTTTTGTCATTTAATTTTTAGAGAAAAATAATGATACTCTGTTTTATTTCTAAATAGAATGACCATTTCTAGGGATTTAGAATTGTATCATTTAAACCGTCCAACCTATTCCGAACATTACTAGTATTAATAATAATCCCGAACAAGTCGCTAAACATGCTAATATTTTCCGGATAATGGTACTATCTATCATCTTACTTAAATAGCTGCCGATTTGAGCGCCTATTATTGTGCCAATACTCATAAAGATAGGCCATGATAAGGGACCCGTATAAGTTCCAATTAATAAGTGTATTAAAACTCCAAAGAAAGCAGTTGAAACCAAGGCAAATTCGCTAGTAGCTGCAGCTTTTTTAGGATCCATTCCAAGAAGAATCATCGAAGTAGTATCAGCAGTCCCTCCACCTAATCCAACTAATCCCGTTATCAATCCCCCTGAAAAAGAGCTAAAAGACGCGAGATATATATTATTAATTTCTAATTTTGATTTGGTAGTTTTTTTATGATTATCCAAATTTTTATTATTTTCATCCGTAGCTTTTATAAAATTGCTTGTATCTTTCCTAAAAAGCAATATTGCAAGTAAGATTATAATAGATCCACAAATTCCTGCTAAGATGTTACCTGCAACAAAAATTGTTATAATTCCACCGAATAAAACCCCTGGAATATCCCATATATTATATAATATTGCGATTCTATAATTTACCATCTTCTTTTTCATATAACTAATAGAAGAGCTTATAGTAAGCCCCGTCATGCTAAATAAGGAAATTACAATTGCAGATTTTGTATCAAATCCTAAAATAAAGATGCTTATAGGAATTATTAATATGCCACCTCCAAGTCCAACAATAGAGCATATTGTTCCTATTAATACCCCTAAAATAAGAGCGAGAAACACAAATTCTTCTCCGAGCGGCATCTTATTTTTGATCAAGAAACAAGATTAAATAACTTTTTGGTCTTATTAGAAAAGTAATAAAATGATTATTTATTCTCGACCTCTCTTTTCATTTTGTTTTTTTTTTAGGCTCTTATTATTATAGTAAGTCTATGTTTCTTTTTTTTTTAAAATCTTTTTTTAGATATGACTCCTTTTATAATTTAAATTACCTTAATTATTGAATATTATATAAATGTCAAAAAGAATCGACCTCCTTCGGTTAGATTATGTTTTTTCTGTAGTTGTACCAATGCTCATTTGTATATACCTAAATAGATTAAATCCCTTTAGACATTTAGATATTCTATTAGGATTCACATTTTTAGCGATTACAGGAAACACGTGGAATGATGTAATTGATATGAGAGATCCTAATGAAAAAGAAACTTTAGAACGTGTGGAAGGATACCATCCTCGAGAAATATTTACAATTGGACTTATTAGTTTTTTTTTTGGAATAACTCTTTTATTACGTACATGTTTAAAATATCCAATTAACGCGATTTTTTTAATAATTACTATTGTAATGGTTCTTTTATATTGCGTGTGGTTGAAACCTTATCCCATTATCAATCATATTCTATTAGGAGTATCTCATATTGTATTTCCATACTTTATAATAAAAATAGATGCGGGAACGCCAATCTTAAGTAATATTGAATGGTTACTAATGATTGCATTCTTTATTTTCGCGATAACTGGAGAATATGTACATGAAGTTATAGATGGTGATAGTATAACAAAATATTTAAGTTTAAAACAATGTCAAAGAGTAATTTTAACCTTATCTGTAATTACTGTAATCTTTGCTATATTTGTATTTATTATTTATCCCGATTATTATTTCATTCCCTTTATTATATTGCCCTTGGGGATAATGTTTATCTTCAGAAGACCAACGAAATCTACTAAGGGAGTAAAAGATGTGGGAATTTTATTAGGTAACTTCATGTTATTATATTTCATTTGTTTAATTTCACTTCAAATGACTGGAGTAATATAATTCTCCTAACAAGTTTTAGTGTTTTCATTGCTTACATATTGGGAATCCACAAAAATTACAATTTCCATTACCATCTAAGTTTAATTCTTTAATACCAAAAATAATTCTTTTTATCACGATTTTAGAACATTGTGGACAAGTCGTATGCTCGTATTTTGCATTAGCTAAGTTTCCAAGATACACATATTTTAAACCAACATGCTTTGCTATTTTGTAAGCATTTTCCAAGAGTTCCCCGGAACTAGGTTTAAAGTATCCATATTTATTTGCCTCATAATGAGGAAAGAACCGCGTAATATGGTATGGCGTGAATTCTCCTAACTCTTTTAAGATTCTCTCAGCGATTCCCTTTATAATTTCTTTTTCAGAATTTAATTTTGTAATTAATAAAGTTGTAATTTCTACATGAATACCTAATTCTTTAGCCAGTTTTGCATTGCGCCATACTTTTTCTACATCAGTTCCACAATATTTTCTGACCATTTCAGCATCGCCTTTTATATCAATATTTATCGCATCTAAACCTTTTTTTATCAATTCTTTTAAAACTTCTTCAGTCATATATCCATTTGAGACATATGTATTGTATAATCCTTTTTTTTTTGCTAATTTGAAGGCATCCAAGGAGTATTCAAAAAGAAGAGTTGGCTCATTGAAAGAAATTGACGTTCCTTGACAATGATTTTCCAATGCCATATCTATTAAACTCTCTGGAGATAAATATTCTTTTACTTCATTTATTTTACTCTCTATTAACTTAGAGGGATGAGAGAGATGATGATTTTGACACCAAAAACAACTAAAATTACATGAATAAGTACCTATTGTAATTGCCGTAGTCCCTGGGTAGAAGTGAAAAAGAGGCTTCTTTTCAATAGGATTGAATGATAAGGCAGGAATGCAACCATAGACGATACTATAAACTTTTCCTCCAATATTTTTTCGAGTTTGACAATATCCCAATTTTTCTTGCGATAGTTTGCATTTCCTTTCACAGGTTAAACATTGAATAGAATTAGTGCTAATTTTATTTTGAAATTTAGATGCCTTTAGATAATTAGGATTGATTATATCCATATCGATTTTTTTTAATTGAATCGATTTATTATATTATTTCTTTATAGACTACAGCCTCAACGGGCAAATAACGTTTTAAATAATCTAAAACTTTTTCCTCGTCTGGAAGTGGAATATTTCTTATCATGAATTCATATTTTTTTCCTGGTTCAGTCTTCCATTCAAAATCATTACGAATATAAGGTTTTAATTCTTTAAATTTTATATTAGGATCTAACATATATTCTTCAATTAATTTTTCTATATCTTGGACAGAAACCATTTTAACTTTACACACTCTATTAATTAATATATTTCATAATGAATATTCTATTTTTTATTTTTAGTATTTATTAAAATTTGAATATTTGAAAATTAAATTTATAGTAATGAATTCTAATGAGGGAATTCTTCGCGAAAGTAAACGGAATTAATATATGTTATGATGTTCATGGTAAAGGTTATCCCCTTTTATTAATCCATGGCTTTGGGTCGAAAAAAGAGTCTTTTATGTTTCAAGTAGGAGCATTATCGAAAAAATTTAAAGTAATTCGAATTGATAATCGTGGAGCGGGAAAATCAGACCGTCCTAATGAACCATATAATATTGATATTATAGTTAAGGATATTAAAGAGTTAATGGATCATCTTAAGATTGAAAGGGCTCATATTCTCGGTTATTCATTAGGAGGAATGATAGTTCAACAATTTGCATTAAATTATTCTCATAAAATTGAAAAACTTATACTAATTAATACATTACCTTACAATCTTCTTGATGATTCTGCTCTTGATAATTATGTAAATATTAGAATTAAAAAATATAAAACTAGCTTAAAAGATCCAGTTAAGGCTTTTTTTGATAATGCCTCTCTAGGATATACATTTAAATTTAGAAAATGGATGCAAGAAAATCCTAAAAGAAAAATTCATGGAATATTTTCTGCTGAAGATATAATTAATATTGGCCTAAAAAATGCTGCAACTCCACAAGATATCTTAAATCAAAAGTATTCATTGAAGAATTTTAATGTTCTTGACAAACTGCATAATATTAAAAATGAGACATTAATTATCTGCGCTTCTCGAGATAAAATAACTCCTAAATCTATTAATTATGAAATTCATGAAGCAATTTCAGGAAGTAAATTCATTACAGTTAATAAAGCAGGTCATTTTTCAACCATAGAAAGAGCTCCGGAAATAAATCAATATATTTTAGACTTTTTATTATAATTTCTATCCATTAACTTATTAAAATTTCATTCTTTTTTTTGAATTAAAATTGAATGATAAAGCAAGATTTCATAATAATAAGACGGAAAAAAGGGGATATCCAGAATTAATACCCCTCTGGATTGCTGTTTTTATTGACATTCTCGGATTTTATATCATAATTCCTTTTCTGCCAACATTTATTAAAATATATAATACTACTCCTTTAATGATAGGTCTATTATTGGCAACAAACGCTATTTTTACATTTATATCTGCGCCAATATGGGGAAAATTAAGTGATAAATTTGGAAGAAAGCCTATTCTTATTATTTCCCAGATGGGGACTTTATCAGCTTTTTTGATCTTGGCTTTTTCAAATTCTTTAGAATTACTTTTTCTTTCCCGTGTTGTGGATGGCATATTTGGAGGCAATTTTCCCATTGTTAAAGCAATTATAAGTGATAGCGTTCCTCCGAAGGATCGAGGTCTTCAGATGACAAATATGGGCGTAGTTCATACTCTTGCAGGGCTTATTGGTCCTGGATTAGGTGGTATCTTATCAATCTTCAAACCTTTTGGTCCTAATTTTCCTATAGCTGCACCTGGCTTGGCTGCGGCAGGATTATCATTATCAACAATAATCATAACTCTAATTTTCGTTCAAGAATCTTGGCCAAAAATTAAGCGTCAGAGAATGGATAAAGAAATAAAAATAAAAATTAAGTTAAAAGAAAATAAAGATACATCTTATTTATTAACTCTATACGTATTCCATGCTATTTCTTTTACGACTTATGTAACTACACTTACAATATTTATTGCATTAGTATTTGGGTTTGATGCAATTGGTGTAGCATTATTACTAACAATTTCAGGAATAACCAGAGCAATAGTTCGATTTACATTATTTAAACCTACTGTAAAATTATTAGGAGAAGATAAAATGACAAAATTGGGACTATTTATCATTGTTATAACCTTTTTCTTGGCTGGATTTGTCCGTGATGTTCTCTCATTCGTAATTTTGATATGTTTCGTAAGTTATGGAGTCTCTTGCTCGAGAGGTCTTTTAATAAGCAAAATAACTCAATCAGTTACGCCAAAAGAAATGGGAAAAATCAATGGTTATACAACAGCAATTGATAGCTTAGCACAAATTGGCGGACCCTTAGTTGGAACTTTTATATTAACAGCATACTCACCAGAATTATGGGGCTTGGTAATTAGTATCGCTGCTTTAATAGCATTCATAATGATTTTTAAAGAAATAACCCCCTTAATGGGAAAAGAACACTTGGAAAAAGATGATCTTGAGAAGAAGAATTAAATAATAAATCTTCAATATTAATATTATTATGGAAGCAAAAAAAGTTAAAAAAGAATCGGATTCTAATTTAAAAGAAGAAGAAAAAACAGTTGAGCTTCCTACCATTGATTTCTTTAAAATTAGTTTTATTACCTTTTTAGTCCCCCTATATGTATGTTTAGCACTTTTTTTAATTTTTGAATATCTATTTATCATTCGTTTTTCTATTCCGGTTATTATACATTTTCTTTTATTACCAGGATTCCTTTTCCTCTTATATTACATCTATTTAATAATTTTAATAGAATTTGCAGCATTTTGGACAAGAAGTTGGAATAAAAAATCACCTCCTAAACAAGGAGTATTTGAACGTATATTAAATGATGTAAATTGTCCTGAAGGAAAGATGATAAAATATTACCATAAAAGAGGGTTCATCGTAAAATTTCCAGTTTGGTTTACTTCAAAATCTCCATTTCCTTGGTTAGTTAATCGAGCTCTACGAAGGATTGCTCATAATAAAATTGGACATAATGTCATTTATTGTGATAGCTATGTAGGTTTAGAATTCACGGATATTGGAAATAATGTTTTCATATATCCTACTAGCATGTTATCAAGTCATGCTGTTAATTCAATTTTTGGTAAACTTAGCATTTTAGAAATAAAGATTGGTGAAGGAACAGTATTTTATCCGGGAACGATTTCTGGACCTGGTGTTTTAACCATAAATGATTATGTCATCTTCCCAAACTCATTATTGCATAAAAGTTGGAGGGGTAAACCCGGAATGAAGTATTATCAAGGAAGCCCCGCCCATCCCATAGAACCCAATCATTTGGAAAAAATTTGAAATAATTATATTATTTAAAATACAAACCATTTGCTTGAAGGAATTCACGATAAGTGTTAAGATGATTCAATACTTTAGCTGCCATCTCAACGGAATTAAAGACCGGAATGCCTCGATTAATTAATTTTGATTTAAATATAAATCTACTTTTATATTCCTTTACGCCTTCAGATATTTTTAACATTACACATAATAATGGTTTAGTACTTCTTTTTTTGATTTTATTAATATATCTAATGAATTCTTTATTTAAATTGTAATTTTGGAAAGATTCACCAAGGTTCTTTACAACCTGATCTTGTAGGCCACTAAATCTCTCAGGATCTCTCACAAAAACTATTGCAGAGATATTAGGATCTTTATCAAGTGTAATAATTGTTTGATAATATATGTTTGGTATTGTTCCTTTCCCTCCAAGATCTACTGGATTTGTCTTATTTGTATTTATATCAGGAAGGAAACGACTTAATTTATTTATTGTTTTTTCAGTTAATTCTGGTAATTTTAAATTATAATTTTCTAAAGAATCAGATGCCTCTATAGTTGAACCTCCTCCAATTCCAATAAGACCAATATTTCTTGAAGAAGGTAAATGAACAAATTTAAAAGCAGATGCCAGAGCAGTCAATTCATTTGAATTCCTTACTAAACAACTACCTGTTTGCTTTGCTACACTTTCCCATATTTTATTATTTCCCGCTAATCCCCCTGTATGGGATATTATTGCCTTTTTAGTTGCTTCACCATATCCAGACTTCCATAATATGACAGGCTTTCGGTTAAGGTTGCATTTCCTTGCCGTTTCCATTAATCTGCGTCCAATTTCAATAGATTTTAGATTTTCAACGTATAATCCTATAATTGCTGTATTTTTATCTTGATTAAAATATTCTAAAAAATCTGGATAAGTTAAATCTATGGCATTTCCAATAGAGATCATTTTTGATACATAACATCCATATGAAATGGCTAATGATGCAACATTTACAGCTAAGCCTCCTGATTGGAGTACCCCACTGAAGTTACCTGCTTTCTTACATTGATTCAATCCATAAAATAGCCGCCCAGCAGGATTATAAACGCCTATACAATTAGGACCAATTATTCTAAAATTATACCTTGATGCAATTTCAAGTATTTGGTTTTCTAAATCTTCTTTTCCAATCTCGCTAAATCCAGAAGCAAATACTGTAACATATGGTACTCCTTTTTGACCAATCTCTTCTAATAATTTTGGACAATTTTTTGCTCTAACTCCTAAGATAACATAATCTATTGATTTATTATCAGGAATTTCTAATATTGAGCCATAAACATGTTGTCCAAAAAGTACTTGACCTGATAATCGAGGATTAAATAAGTATAAATCTCCTCGAAATTTTCCACTCATACATCGAGCAAAATAACCTCCTCCCGCAGGATTGATACTTGCTCCTATAATACCTACAGCTCTTGGGAAGAAAAGCCTATTTAGATTAGCATTTTGCGATCCTTTTAAGTTCATAATTTTCTGATTTTGTGAGAAATTGTATATATTCCTGCTATGTTTAAAATAAAGGAATAACCTAAATATTTTTTTAAAAAAGTAATATACAAAAAATTTAAAATATAAATGCCTGTATATTATTATATCTTTTTGTCTAAAAACCTTTTTTAAATTAACAGAGTTGAGCTCTTAATTTGGCAGAGATTGTAATTAGATAAAAAAGAAGATGTTGTCTAAAACGCAATTAAAGAATATTTAAGAAAATCTTTTTTTAAATTTTCCCCCTTCCCTTCTTTTATCCTTTTTTTTTCAATATTTCCTATTATTCGATTGTTTAATTAAAATATAGAACGTATTGAGGATATGAATTTAATTCTTAGAAAAAAAAAAAAAACCTTGTTTAATACCAATCTAATTTAGCAAAAAAATAAGGTTCATAAGTTTTCTGGTCTATTTCAGCCACAACATCACCTTTTTTCATAGAAAAATCACATTCAATATACATTGCCCCATAAGTATTTACTACTTCAATCTCACTCCATGGATCATGAACAGATGAATCAAGTTTAATATCCACCTCACCCATTTTAAAAACGGTTGGAACAAGAACTATTTCTTCTCTTATTAAACGTGGATTATAATCAAGCGTGTCAATTTTTGGTGAGTTAAAACACTTATAATTAAAATTAACAAGTGGATTTTTACGTGAGATATTTAAAGCTCCAATCTCGGATAAACGCTTTATTGAACTCATATCATTAAATTTTCCAGTGATATTTGCTTTTAATTCGATATATCTTGTTCCCAAACGTTCTGAAAATCCTTCTATTTTATCACCATCGACTTTAAGTACGATATTCGCTATTTTCTTAGGATAACCAAATATTTCTCTTCCTAAAATCAATGCTAAATCATCAGTTACATGCATCGCTATACAATAATTTCCCTGCTCTCCATTGAAATCTGCCCTTAAAAAAATTGCACTCTCATTGTAAGGTAAACCAAAATTTGTCTTATTATAACTTGCAATAAATGCAAAGGCAAGGGGATATTTGGTAGGTTTAAGTGGAGGAGGTAATAATTTCTTTACTATTTCTGGCTTTGTTTCATAATAAACAGTTAGCATTTTTGCTCCAAAAAAATCACCAGATTGAAACTTTTTTCTTTTTTCTTCTATTTCTTCGGCTGTTTTGATAAAACTCATGATAAAAATTCCTTTTATTATTTTTAGTATTAACACTCTTTTTTTCTGATAAATTAATCTTATTACCGTAAATACTCCCTATCGTATAGGAGAGCTCACATTTTTCCATACCAATCCCATTTTATGAATGAATATGGTCTTGTTATTTCAGGATCTATCTCATCAATGACAATACCTTTTTGCATGGAATAGTCTCCTTCATAATAAATCCCCCCTAACAATCTTACATTCTCTATTTCAGCCCATGGATCATGAATAGAGGAATCTAATTTTATTTCAGCTTCTCCTAATTTCAATACTTTTGGCTTAATTTCAGTTATTTCTTTGATTAAACGGGTTTTATGTTCAAATGTAAAAAATTCTGGCGAATTATAATGTTTAAAGCTATAATGATTAAGTATAGGAACTCTTCCATTAAGTTTTAATATTTCTTCACTCAATAAAAGTTTCATGGTATCATCCTCATTAAATCTTCCAGTTATTTTTAATTTTGCATGGAAGAAGATTGTCCCTAATCGCTCTGCCCATCCTTCAATTTCGTTTCCATTATGTTTTAATTCAATAAATGCTATTTTTCGAGGAAATCCAAAATATTCTCGACCAGCAGCCATAGCCATATCATTAGTAACTGGCATGGAAAGGCAGTAATTTCCTTTTGCTCCATTATATTCTACTCTTAAAAAAATTGCACATTCTTTATATGGCAATCCAAAATTAGTTTGAGGATAATTAGCTATAAATGCATGAACTAAGGGGATTTTACTTGGTTTAAGTGGTGGTGGAATTAATTTTTTTATGATTTCTGGTTTTGATAACCAAAAAAGATTTAAAATTTGAGTATTAAAGAAATCAGCTGATTGAATGCTCATTTCTCTCTTTTTCATTTCTTCAAAATTTTTTAAAAAACTCATGATGAATTTCATAGTTAATTGGAATATTTAAAAAAATAGAATATTTTCTTTAAATTTTATGCATTATATTCCAATCAAAATCATTCACTAATAAATTCCTTAATTCTAACTTTAATTATCTCAATTAAGGTTATAAACCATATCTCTCCTTTCTTTTGAGTAGCGTGATAAGGGTCACCTAAAACTCCGCTTTTAGATAAAGTAATAGTTTTCCAATTCTTTATTTTTTCTTTTTCATAGTTTGGATCAATGGTTGGAACATATTTCACATCACTCTTTTTTAATTCATGCATCTTTACTAGTTTTGGATATAGATAAAGCATTAGTGATGTCTCATACTCACCTGCATGACAAATCCCCCCAATCTCCGATGTTCTAATTCTAATTAAATCTTCTTTAATTAAAGAAAAAGTATTTATAACTAATAGAATATTATTATTCGATTCTTGAATTGAATTTAAAGCATCATTATTTCCACCATGAGAATTTATTAAAATAAATTTTTTATTTTTTTTAAAACCACTAATTATTTCATCTATCTGAAGTTTTAATTGTTCTTGAGAAATGGATTTAGTGTCTTTAAAGCCTTCATGTTCAGAAGAAATCCCTATTTTTATTCCTTCATGAAGTTCCCCCTTAAAAAATGAAGAAATTTGTTCTGAAATTCTTCTTGCAATTAAATAATCCGTATTTGGAGGAAGATGAGGTCCATGTTGTTCATAGCTTCCAATGGGGATGTAAATTATTTCAGACAATAAAATCAGCAATTAAACATTGATATAATTATAATTTAAAAAGAAAAAGTTGATATGGTCTTTAATTCATTATTAGAATTCTTTCTTTATTGTTTCCTTCTCTTATTTCCTTTAAACAAATGTTTGCTTTAGAGATGGCTTCTAAAATATTTTCTCCAACACCAATCCCTACCTTCAACTTCCAAGGCTTATGTTTACTCTCAAATGAGTCAAAAATTAATTCAAAATCAGATGATTGTATTGATTTTGGGCAGATACAAATAAAATTATCTCCTCCATTGAAAAAACATAAAGCTCCTAATTTCTCAAAACTCTCCATTAATGTTAAATAACACTTATTTAAATTGATATAATTAGAATAAAAGGGATTTACATCAGTAGCAATCTTAGTATAAAAATTTATGTCAATATGAGCAACTTTTATTTTATCTTGAATGGGAAATTCATGTCCATTATAAGCTAAAATATTTTTTCTAAAAGATTGAGCACTTCCTTCTAAAATTAAAACTTTTGATGCTTCAACTTGAGCCTCTAATGGAGTTTCACCAACTCCGACCCCCATGCTTATTGTTATGGGAAATTCTCTTTCTACATCATTAATTATGGATTTATGATGATCAAGTGAAATTCCATTTGAAACAGCAATCATATTATCTCTAGAAGCAGAAAAAACTAACCCTCCTTGATGATTAAATCTTTTTTGTAAGAAAATAAATAATTCTGAGAGAAGGATTTGAATTTTATGTTCTCTATTATTTCCCATTTCCTCTGTATAAGGCCCAAAATTATCAATTTGAACATATGTTATCTGAATCAATAAACCAACCTCATTTTTTATTAGATACTCGCATTCGTCTTATCATCTTAACGACACTTTCGACAGAACGTCGAGCAAAATCTTCGATTCTTTCAACCGCTTCTACTCTAGTCATTCCAGGTCCAGAAACACCTAAGGCTACAGGTTTACCATATTCTAGAGATAAATCTACCATTTTTCTTGCTGCATGTTGGGCAACTAATTGATCATGATCTGTATCCCCTTTAATTACCGTTCCTAGACAAACAACCCCTTCTATATTCCCCTTGGCCAATAAAGTTTTTATCGCTAAAGGCATATCAAAGCTTCCAGGAACTTTAAAAACTTCTATAACATTGCATCCAAGAAACTGAGCATGTTCTATGGCTTTGTTTAACATGTTCTCAGTTATATCATAATGAAATTCTCCAACAACTATACCTATATTTAATTTATTTTCGCTCATTTTTTATACCTCATTAAGGTCTTATTGGCCCCGCATCGGGATATCCTTGTCTCAATCCCTTTCCTGCATTTTTTTCGAGCCAATCTCTTTCTAATAATAATTTAATTACATTTTGAGCATGTTCCCTTGCTCTATTATCACATACTTTAATTAATTCTTCTGGTGTTTCCGCCTCGTCCTCATGAACAAAACATTCGAGAATGTGTTTTCCTATCATTAACTGACACATTATAATTCCTTGACTTGCTTCATGAGCACAAATCTTATCTTTTTCAACCGGACCAGGCATTGCCAGTGCTATACACATCTCACATTCATATTTATCAAACAGAATTTTACATGCGACGGGCAAATCCTTCATGCCTGGGACAGTATATCGAATAAGATTTAATTTACTTGTTGTATTCTCTATTTCATTTATTACCATTGCTCCCATATCGACGCGAGCAAAAGTAGTATCCGCAATACCAACATTAAATTTGCTCAATTTTTCACCTTTTGAGAAATTTTTCATAAGCTTCTACGATTTCTGTACCTTTAACCATCACTAAATCATTTTTCTTAGCATAATCTTTAGCTTTAGCAATAGAAAGAGCTTTACCCGTTGTTCCATCAAGCATCTCACATAAAACTGAGACCGGAGAAAGACCGCCCATAAATGCTAAAGAAACTGTCAATTCTGTATGACCTAATCTTTCTTTAACTAAGTTTGCATTAGCTATTAATAAATGAGTATGGCCCGGAGCTCTAAATTGAGAACCAAAAAGATGCTGATATTTATTAACACTCGCACCATTTCGAAAAACTCGAGAACCAAGATTTCCAAACTCTCTAATAGTTAAAGCACGATCATTATCAGTAATACCTGTATATGTATCTATGTGATTCACGGTAACTGAAAATGAAGGTTTATCTCCGTAGGGAGCGGCAACATCAGGTGCAATCTTATTGAAAATAGAATAATGATTAAGGACCTTAGAATAAATCTCTGCCATAAAAGGTAACCCTAATTTCTCAGCGATATCTGCATGCATGGCAATACATATTAATCCCCCTGCGTCATGGCGTAGTTGATATACATGTTTTGGAGTTACTTTTTCAGCTAAACAGATTAAATCTACTTCTTCTTCTCTACCATCGACATCATAAATTAAAACAAACTTTCCTTCTGATAAATCTTTAATTGCTGTTTTTATATTATTCTTCATGTATATCACATTTTCTTACTCAAGAATGAGTAATTATAATAATTCCCTTAAATGTGATAATTTTCAAAATATTATAAAGTTTTGTGAATTCCTAAAAAATATTCTGAACTCACAAAAAGAAATACTTACTCACTTTTGGGTATGTCGAAATTATTAATTTATTTTTAATAATTTCTTTTCTTTTGCTTCTAGGTCTAACCAATCACTAATATTTTTAAGTTGCTGACGTGAAGAACTGCTTAAGATTTTTAAAAAGGGAAGAAAATCTCGCATTACTTCATTTTGAGAGATATCATACTTTAATTTAATTTTTTTAATTAAATTCTTCTCAGTATTATTCAAGGAACCAGAAGATCTAAATCTTGGAAATACAACCCTTCTAAATCCTTCAGTAGGGCTTTTTTTACGAGACAATACAACACCCCCTCCAAAAAGATCAAAGAAATAAGGTAATAATGCCCAGTACATATTCCTTCGAATTCTACCGAAAACTAAATCAGCTAATGAAAGATTTTCATAGGCATCAGCAATTTCCTTATTTATGGTAATAAATGTGGGAAGATTTTCATTTATCCATTTATATAAAAAATTATAATCCACATCTGATTTATTTATTAAATCTTGAGCTTCTCTAAGTGTCTTGACTTTTTGAAATAGGTCTCTTATCAAACCAAAAATCTCTTCGGTAGTATCTCTGCGTAAGGTTAGAATTAAATCTGTGTTATCTTTATTTGAAGATCCTTGGCATATTCCTTGAAGATCGTTAATAACTCCTCTTAAATCTCCACTATTCTTATCAATTATTAATTCTAAATCTTTTGCGTTAAGGTTTGTTACACTTTCATTTTTAAGAATATTTTTTGTAATTCTCAATGTCTCATCTTTAGATAATGGATGTACCTCAAATCTTCGGACAAGTTTATAAAGAGTCTGAAGACGCTGTTTATACTCATTAGAACACATTATTATTGGAAATTGAGTAGATTTTATAAGGGATATAATACTAGGAACCGCCCCCCGATCTCGATTGCCATAAATCCCATCAACCTCATCAATTAATATTAGTTTTTTGGTTAATCCTGTCACAAAATTCATAATTCCTTTTGAGCTTATAGTCTCTTTTAATTTTTTTTCAATAGCATCCTTAGTTCTTGTATCAGAAGCATTTGTTTCAATAACCTCCATATTCAAATCATTTGCAAGAGCATAGACTATTGAGGTTTTACCAATTCCAGGGGGTCCTTCGAGTAATAGGGCTGCTTTATTAGTTTCTATCCTTATTTCCTCTTTCTGCTCCTTTTCTGAAGCAGTTCTATTAAATTGCCTTATTTTCTTATTTTCTTCATTAATTTTTTTAATATTAACAAAAAAGGATTTAACAAAATTTATTAATTCTTCTGCCAAGTCAACTCTATTTCCTCCTACCTTTGCGGTAGGTAATGCCATTTCCTTAATACTCTTAGGTCTATATTTTTCAACCCAAGGCATTTTAGTTTGAATAGTTTTTGACATTTTTTTCACATGTTCTCTGAAAATAGGCAAATTTTGGATAATAAATTAGATATTTGAATGTCATCATCTCTTCCATCAATAGCTCTTATATCTGCATCAGCAATTATACTTATCAAATTTGCTTGGGCATATTTATTTAATGGGAGTTTTAACATTTCATCAAGAATGAGCGAGAAAATCTCATGAGAATCGTATTTATATGTGGTAATTACTTTTCGAGCTAATTCTCTGGCTTTTAAAAAGGATCCTTGAAAACTTATCTGTAATAACGTTTTTATGTCTTCATTTCTAAATTTTTTAGAGAATTCAAATAATATATTATTATCTATTTCACTGCCTGAGATATGGCTTAATTGTAATAAGTCAATTGCTTTAGAGATTTTTCCTTCTGATATTTTATAAAGTGTTTTTATTACATTTTCTTTTATATTTAAAGATTCTGCAGTAGCTATCTCTTCAATTAATTTTTTAAATTGTATATAATTTACTTGAGATATTAAAAATAATTGACATCTACTAGCAATTGGGTCTATAATTCCTGAAACTTTCGTGGTAATAAGTATCATTCTGCAATTTGAACCATACGCTTCCATTAATCTTCGGAAACCTTGTTGATTTGAACCTAACTTGTCAAAATCTTTAACTATTAAAATCTTAAAAGGGGCATATCCTAAAGCTTTAAGTTGCACGAATGGTTTAACTTTAGCTTGAATAAATGCAGGTGTAGTTATTCTTTTACCTGCTGTACTCCCAATTCTACTTTTTGAAATATATGCCTCAGACTTAGCAAGTTTCCTTTCCTCTTCATTTAATGGAACATCAGCATATATCAATTTAAAATTGGCATCAAAAGCTTTACCAAGGAACTCTTTTGAAAATAAATGAGCTATTGTTGTTTTTCCAATTCCTTCAGTACCTACAAATAATAGGTGAGGAAAATTCTTTTGTATAATAATCTTCTTTAATCTTTTTATTATTTTCTCTCTTCCACAGATATTGCTTAAAGTTCGTGGAAAGTACTTTATCCTCCAAATCGGAATGTTTTCAGTCAATTTTTTTATTTTTTTTATTTTTAATTTAGACTATTAATCTTCACTTACTTTAGATATAATTTCCGCTATAAGAGCTAATAGCTGAATCTTATCATCTGCGCCCTGACTTATTCGAAAATCAATTTCTCCCATGAACTTATATAAAAAACTTAAATTATGTGGTGTAATTGTTTTAATCTCATATAAAACTTCAATAAATTGGCGAATAACATTTCTACTATCATACGTTTCAATGGAATTTAAAATCTCTCTTGCCATAATAAAATTTTTAGTATTAAATGCTTCTAATATTTCATCTATTACAGACTCATTTAAAAATCCCGAAATTTTCAATATTTCATTAATATCAAGGTTATCCAGTAATTCTAAAGCTACAGACATTTGTAAAGTATTTATTGCTTTCCTTAAATCGCCACCTGAAATGAAGAATAAAGTATCAAAAAAATTATAAGATTTTTTCGCAGGTATAGGAAGCTTTTCTTGTTTTGCTATATATTTTAATCTTTCAATAATTTTTTCTTTCGGAAGATCGACAAAACGGAGAACCGCACATCTAGATACAATAGGATCGATAATGCGATTAATATAGTTACACATTAGAATGAATTTAACCCTTGTGGATGCTTTTTCAATAATTCTTCTCAGAGCTTGTTGTACTTGTGCAGGTATATTATCAGCTTCGTCTAAAAGAACAATTTTTAAAGACTTATCACTAATCACCATATTTTGATTTACAAATGTTTTAAGGACTTCTCTCACATAATCCATTCTTACTACGTCAGAAGCATTTAATTCCAAAACGTTTTGGTAATATTCCTCGCCCTTTAATAACTCTTTTGCAATAATCAAAGCGGTACTTGTTTTACCAGTACCTGCAGGGCCTGTAAATATAAGGTGTGGCATGTTACCACTTGTTACAAATTCTTTTAGATTATTTATTGCTACATTTTGACTTACAATATCTTCAAAATTAGTAGGTCTATATTTCTCTACCCAAGGCGTATCTAAATCAATTGGCATTTAAATTAATTGTCATCCTCTTTAAGATTTACTTCTAAAACTTCATAAACCTTCTCAAAACCCATTTTCTTATACAGGATTGCTGCATTCTTTGCTTCTTCTTTAATATTGACTTTAACTTTATCAACCTTAATTTTTGTTAGGTGTTCTAAGGCTTTCTCTAATAGAAGTTTCCCAGTACCTTTACCTCTGTATTCTTCCTTCAAAAAAACTTGCTTAATATAACCTTCAGAAGCCCCAAAAGGATCAATTCGGAGTTCCGCAATGATCATCCCAACTGCCTCATCTTTATCGTCATCTTTAGCAATTAAAATTCCATGTCTCTGTAGGGGATCGTATAATCTTCGACGGATACCCCAATCGAATCGTTTTGGTTCAAAAGTTTGACCAAGTCCCTTAATTAATTGTTCGGTTAATACTCGTAACTGCTCTAATTCTGAAGGAGTTGCCACGGTTATCTTAATATCACTCATAAAAATCATCAAGAAAAAAACTCGTATTAAATTATATTTGATTAATTCTTAATTTAAAGTTTCGTGACACATTATTAATAATATTTCTCTTTATCGACATTTTTTAAAATGTCATTTAACAACTATAGAGTATCAAATTATGAACGTTTTTTATTGTATGACGCTTGTATGCATTTTGTCGTACAATTCAAGATTTACCATAATATCATTTTTACTCTCAAATTATAAGGTGTCTTTGTATGGGATTTGTCATACAATGCAAATAATAATAAAAAAATACAAAAATAAAATGAAATTGAAATTGAGAGCATTTTTAATTTTTTATCTTTGACGGAAATTTAAAAATCATAAATTTAAAGCCGACAATAATCGTGGCTATATCAATTGGTTTAATGTCGGAAGTTATAGGAGGCTATTTTTTGGATGAAAATAGCCTTTTTGTCCATTTTCAATAAAAATATTTCTGTTTTTGATCATTCTGGTAAATTCTTTTCTTTCCGACAAAATTCAAGGTGATATAGATGGATTTTTTGTCGGTCTTATCTTAAAATTTTTTAA
>JAEOTJ010000306.1 GCA_016839905.1 Promethearchaeota archaeon
CATATAATGAGATGGATTTTAGATGCTTGTACATTGATTTATTTAGTAAAAACAAATTTATTTTCTCAATTCATGAATCTAATAAAATATCCTGTAGTTATTGATTCTAGTGTGTACCAAGAAGTAGTCATTAATGGTAAGAAAATCAAGTATCCTGATGCAAGCGATGCTGAAGTTATTTTAAATAAGTTTAAAATTCCCATTATTGCAATAGATATTTCTAAAGAAATAGAACGTTTTCGTGACTCTGGAGAAACTAGCTGTTATATCTTGGCAAAAGATGATGGTATTTGCTTGACATCTGATGATAGGGCCTATAAGAAATTTATTAAAGCAGGACAAAAGGTTATTAGATTGGATTCATTTTATTTTGAGAAATTCGAGCAAGATCAATTAACAAAAGCAGAATTTATTAAAGTTTTAAAAAAATTGGAATATATACATGCAACTAAACCAAAATCATTTTTATTTTTCTTAGAAAAAATCCGACAAAGGAATGAGGTTAAAAAAGATGACTGATGTTGTTTCAACCAGATTAGATGAAAAAGAGATTGAAGAATTGAATAAAATAAGCGAAAAAGAGAGGATTGATCGCTCAGCTTTAATGCGTAAATTCCTAATTGCCCAAATTACCGAATATAAATTGAAAGAGGCAGGAGAAATATATCGAAAGGGGCTGATTAGTTTAGCAGAAGCAGCTACATTAGCAAGAGTATCAATCTACGTGATGATGAATTATATTGAGCGTGAAAAACTCTATCCTCAATCACTATCTGACGAGGAAATGGAAGAAGAATTAAAAAAAGCTAAGAAGATATTTGAAAATCTAGAAAAGAAATAATATGATCTATTTCTTATTATTCTTAAATTATTATATTTTAATTTACATTTTTAAATAATATAACTATCAATTTCTTGTTTTAAACGCTTAAAAGAAGCTTGAGATAATCTAATCCCTCCTGCTAGCTTATGTCCTCCCCCCATTCCTCCTAATTTTTCCATTATCGTGCTTATAACTGAGTTTACTCCTGCATTACCATGTTCTTTTAGATATTTTCGAGAACATCTAATGCTTAATTTAATCATGTGATTTCTTTTTTCTTCCCCACCCAAAAACAAGATTTTATTTGAATTTATGACATCATTTACCGTACTAAAACTTGCTGTATCTGACCAATTACTCGGAGGGATTTTTCCTCCAACATTAATAAAGATAGCTTTATCAGTTTCAAATTTTGGTATTTTTTCTGATGTTAATGTTCTTAAATTATTAACTAAATTCCAAATATAATCGTAATATAAATTTTGAGCATATAAAGTAATGACTTTTCGCTGAATGATTGAGACAGCTGCGTTAATATTTTTAAAACATAAGATATTTAATAATAGACCGTGCTCAAAAGCAAATCTTAATATCCTCTGTTTTTTAGGTAATAAGGCATAATGTCCAATACATTTATTATCAATATTTTCTTGAATTTTCTGTATTTCATTAGGATCCAATTCTATTGCTTTTTTCCCTGAATCAATTCGTAATTTTTTTAAAAATAGCTTGATTGTATTGTCATCTTCCCCACCAAGACCGTTGATAAAAGGTAATATACTATATTTTAAACAATTTTTAATAGATTCATGCATGCTTCCAAAAAGAACTAAACCTTCATTATCTTCAATAATTTTTTCGGATAATAGTTCTTCATAAATTTCCCTATTAAAAGATTCGAGTTTATCCATGGATCTCAGTGAGTCTCCTGCGATTCCAATGACTGCTAACCATCCTTGTTTAATTATGGAAGGTTTGATTTTTTTTGCAAACATGTAAGTTAAGGTTGCACCAGCAATATGATCAAGGCCATCGTAGCCATAAATAGTAGGATTTACTAAATATAAATTTTCAGGAACTTCAATATCATTGATATCTGGTTCCAATTCATGATGATCGAGAATAAAGAAATGTTCTTTTCTTTTACTTATTATTGGAATCAATTCATTAAGATTTGACCCAACATCAGTGAAAATTAGAGCATTTTTCTCAGATTGGGTTTTAGATAAAATACCACTTAAATAATTTGACCAAGAAAGTGATCTGTTATAAATGAAATAATCATAATCATATTTTTGATACAATAGGTTTTGAATTAAATGTAAGGAACTAATACCATCAGCATCATTATGAGAAATAGCAATAATTTTCTCAAACTTGTGATCAGTGAATTGATCTACAGCATTGTTTAGATCTCCTTGAAGTTTATTTCGGTCTTGTTTCTCGGCCATGGCCATTTATATCATTTAATAATAAATATTCAAAAAAAATCAAATATATATACTAATAATCATTGAAAAATAAAAGTTAGGACTTCATAAAATCCCAAAATTTTTGCTTTAAATTACTAAAAATCCGTCCTTTCTTCTTAATAAGAAAAATATCTCTTCCTATCTCTGGAATACCTTTAACTTCAAGGATTTTTATCAAACCTGCCTTTTCTGCTTTTTTAGCTATAATTTCGCTTAATATTGAAAGATAATTTGATTCACTTACAGCAGATATTATAGAATCGTTATTATTTATTTCTAATTTTAAATTTAATTGATTATATTGAGGAAATTGCTTTTCAATAACATTTTGAGTTCCAGAACCTTTCTCTCTATTTATAAATGGATATTCTTTAAGTTTTTCAAAATTAACATGTTCTTTTTCCTTTTTCAGCAATTTATGACTAGGAGAACATATAAAAGATAACTTATCACCCCCAATCTTTATATAATCAAACTTGTCGTGATTTCCATCCATAAAGCTGCCTATTCCAGCAAAATCTGCCCTTTCCTCCTCTAATAATTTTATGGATTTTTTAGAATTATTAATAATTATCTTAAAATCTATTTTTGGATTTCTATCCTTATAATTTGCAATAAATTTTGGTAATATATGGGAACCCGGAAGAGTTGAAGCCGTAATTGTAATAATCGCAGTTTCCGTTTTATTTTCTTTAAACTTTTCAAGAGCTTGATTACATGAGTCATATAAATCAACTATTTTCTTAGCATTATCTAAAACAATTTTTCCCTCTTCTGTTAAAATAAAACTTCTAGTTGTTCTATTAATTAATTTAATATCTCCAAACTCTTTCTCTAATTGAAAGATTTGATGAGATAAAGTACTCTGGGAAATATAAAGATTTTTTGCTAATTCTGAGAAACTTTTATATTCATTTAATTTAATATAATTTCTTAAAAATTCAATTTTCAAATAAGTCCAGCCTTTTTTACTTAACTCTTTTAAACAAATTTCAAAAAATATCCTATGAATTTAAATATTCCGAAATAATTTTACTTTAGGAAAAAGCACTGAGGTATTTATATAATAAAAATAAAATGGTGAAAATTAAAATCTAAAGAAAAATTATTTAATATTATTAAATTTTTTGTACTGAATAATCAAGATTTCAGAAAAAATAGAATGATAAATAAGGATTTAAGGAATAAAGGAGTAAATAAATTTTTTGTATCAATAATAATAATCATTTGTCTCATGATTCCTTTATTTTTTAACATTGGAACGAATCTTATTTTAAAAGATTATGATTTGGATAATAAAATACCTAAAATTCAAGGTTTTTCTAAAAATGATTACAATGAAATCCTTGAACAAGAAGAACATGGATTAGGAAATATAACAATTACTAATATAACTTTTGATGCGGGTTTTGGAAAAGGGTTTGATGCCCACGATAAATATTATACATTACTCGATGATATTGGTACTGGCTTAAATATTACCCATAAAGAAATTATATTTCTTAATACCACGAGTATTGCCATAGTGGATAATCTTAATGAGAATATTACCGAAAGAAGGGAAATCACTGTCAGATTGAATGAAACTTTAAGTGTACAGTATAATACATCAATAGGGGATGTTGAAGGATTTTTAATTTATAGTCCTTTATTATTTAATTGTCGTTTGATGGAATTATGGGAAAAAGTAAATGGAACTTCTGATGTTAATAAGGTAAATGAAGTAGATTATTCTATGGATAATGATATTAATTTCTTAAAATTTGAATATGATGATTACTTTGGGACTGAATTTAAAAATTTCTCAATGTATTTAATTTGGGAATATGATTTAACAATTGATTCTTGGGAATTATATCAGTATCCAGATTCTGAATTGAGTTTATTAATAATAAATCAAGAACAAACAATTTATCCTAAATATAATTATCACTTTGATTTAAATGGAATGAGATTTAATACGAGTACCTCAGAGATCATTGGAGCTCATGAATTGAAAGTAAAATTAAAAATTAATCTTCCAGATATGGAATTAGTATGGAATCATGAATTAACATTTAATGGAGTTTTGGTAGGCGATATCAATGATTATATAAATCCCGATGGGTCGATGAATGTAGGAGATTACTTTACTGCTAATAATACTAGATTCAATTTAGATTTTCAATGTAATTTTACAGTTAGATTTTATAATGCTGTTGATAAAACATGGGCTATTGATAGACTTATAAGAGGAAATAATGTACGTGAAAGAATTTATTTTCCTACTATAGTTTCTGGACCGACAAGTATTTATTTAAAGTACATTACAATATTTGAATCAACCATTTCAATCGACCAAGTTATTAGCAATACTACATTATTTGAAAGAAATTTACCTTATTTTGATGCAAATGTAAGTTTACTTGAGGAAGACATTCGAGATAGTATAATTTTTACTGAAAATGCTACAAAAAAGAAAGGACTTGAAATCAAGCTTCCTTATTTAATTAAAGGAGAAATTTGTCCATGTATTTTTGAATATACGACAACTAGAAATTTAAAAATCAAAATTACAGACAATATATACATGCCTATAGCAAATTTAGAAGTAAAAATCTATTATTATGGAATTATTTTCGGAACTTACATATCAAATGAGAAAACTCAGCCAATATCACCAACAATAACGAATGAAAATGGTGAAATTCTTGTGAAAAACGTTCCAAATGGAAATTATACAATAAAAATATTTCAAAATAATGAACTTTTAATGGAAACTTCTGTAAGTTCATATATTGATATAAATTATGTAGTCACCAATATCCCTCACTTTCCTCTCTTGATTTTGATTTTTGGAATTTTTAGTTGTATTCCCTTTTTTATTGGTCTAATTTATTATAATAAATATAAAAATAAACGATTCTAATGGGCGATTAGAATTATTGTTATTTTTCTTGATAATATTGAAGATTTTGTATCCATGTTAAAAAATAGGTTAATGAATGAAATCTTATATGAATCGAAAGAGATAAAAAGTGAATCTTCGGAATTATGCTCTGACACTTATTTTGAAATAACTCTTCATTTCTTATCCAAAGTAGAAACCTTTATAATGTTATATGAAACAAAAATAGAATTAAAAAAGCCAGATAAATCTAATACTCTTGATCCTGATTATATAATCAAAGAATTACGTAAAATGTTTAATCAAGTAGATTCTTCAATATCACTTATTAAAGGAAAAATTCGAGAAATTTTTCTTTCTTACTCATATTGACTTGCTTATTGAATTAATAATCAGTTATGATTTTTTTTTGTACCATATCCTATTAAACGGTATCTTCTGTTAATGATACGTGAAATTGCAAAGATAAAATGTTCTGGCGGGCAAATAGGCGGATTTAACTTTAGGATATAGCTATTTTTTAGTATTTTTGTGACAGTCCCCGCAGTTTTCTCAGTCCCTACAACCAATAAAAGGCGTTCATTATGTTTAAGGGGTTGTACTTTTATTTGAATTTCAGAACCAATAACTCTTTCTAATAAATTAACTTTTAACTCAATTTCATTAAGTACTTTAGGAAGTGTTTCTGGTTTCCCTCCTAGATGCCCTATTAGAGAGTCTCCTTTAGTTAATGCAGGATCCAATAGGGTACCAACCCCAATAAGACCTCCTGGCTTCGCCTCGCTTAATAGGTTATTACCTTGACTAATACTTACAACTTGTGATTTAATTGGCAGATATTTATCTCTCACTCGGAGCCCAGGTCGGATTTCAATGTAATCTTTGACTTTTATTTTTCCTTTTAATACAGATCCTCCAATTACCCCACCTTTTAAATCATCGATCTCTTTTCCTGGTTTATTAATATCAAAAGATCGTGCAACTAAAAATTGATAATTCTCCTGCTCATCAAATTCAGGAGTAGGAATAATCTTTTCAAAGGCTTCAACTATTTTATCTATATTTGCTCCAAAAATAGCCGAAGTTGGTATAATTGGTGCATTCTCAATAATTGTTCCTTTTATAAACTTTCTTATTTCTTCATAATTTTCTATAGCTTGTTCTTTTGAAACAGCATCAATTTTGTTTTGAATAATAATAACATTCTTTATACCCGCTATTTTTAAAGCTGCTAGATGTTCTCTTGTTTGAGGTTGAGGACATTTTTCATCCGCAGCAATTAATAGACATGCACCATCCATTAAAGAAGCACCACTAAGCATTGTAGCCATTAAGATTTCATGTCCAGGAGCATCCACAAAAGAAATATTCCTCCTAAATTCTAAAGGTCCTTTACATTTTGGACAAGTAAATCGTGGTTGTCCTTTCTTTCTTTCCTTTTCTGCCATAAAATAGGTTAAATAAGTCTCACATTCGGGGCAAAAGAAGATTTTTGCATTAGAATATCCTAACTTTATTGATATTCCCCTTTCTTGCTCTTCAGAATGTCTATCTGTCCAGTCCCCAGTAAGGGCCTTGACTAGTGATGTTTTACCATGGTCTACATGCCCTACTAATCCAATATTACATTCGGCTTGTTTTTTTAGTAGTTCTTTAATTTTAGAGACATGATCTTTAGGTATTGGTTTAGTTTTTACTTTTTTCTCTACTTTTAGCTTGGTTTTTGCTATAGTTTTGGGTTTTGTTTTTACTTTAGTTTTGGGTTGTGTTTTTACTTCAGTTTTGGGTTGTGTTTTTACTTTAGTTTTGGGTTGTGTTTTTACTTCAGTTTTAGGTTTTGCATTTGCTTTAGTTTTAGGTTTTGTTATTGGTTCTGGCTTAGCTTTAGGAGTGGATTTCTTTTTAAGGGAATCTTGGTGAAATTTACTATTAATATGACTAGAGCTGTTGGGATTTGCCAATTCCTTTCCACATATCTCACATTTTGGCATTAATTTCACTTTTTTGAAAATCTTTATTTTTTTATTTCTTTAATAATATCCACTGCTGCAGCTCTCATCATTTTTTTTTATTATTCCTCTGATGGTGCCAACATTTACTATTTTACTTTTCATAACATTTGGAAATAAAATTTTTACTTGTTATAAAGAATGGTATTCTTCTATTTCTGTAATTAAAAGTAGGAATATATTGATTATTAAATTAATTAATAATTAAATATCTCAAAAACTAATAGAAAGAGTTAGTAAAATTAATTTTTTACTGAATAGTTTCCACTTCGATTGTTTTAATCCCGCCTGGTTTTTTTTCTAATTCTTTATAAGAAACTCTTAATAAACTATCAAAATAAAAAGTACTTAGTTTGTTGCATTCTGGATCA
>JAEOTJ010000307.1 GCA_016839905.1 Promethearchaeota archaeon
ATTAAATTCACATTCATAATAAAATAGTAGATCTTAGAAGTATTTCAACTTTTCGTGATTTTTGTCGCCACGCATAACGTGTGGAGTATGAATTTAAAATAAATAAAGATTAGTTTTGAAATATATGAAAAAAAAAGATATAAAAATATAATTACTAAAACTTTTGAGAAGTTAAATCTTTCAGAAAATAATATTTCAAACAGAGAAGGATTATCCGAACTAAAATCATTAAAAAAGAAAACCTTACTGGAGAAGAAGAATTAAAGATTTTCTTTCTTATTGTGTTAAATTAATTAATAATAGCGGGGGTTCGATTTGAACGAACGATCTCAGGGTTTCTCTGTGGTAATTTCTTACCAGTTATGAGCCCTGCGGCATAAACCAGGCTAGCCCACCCCGCTCTTTTTTTTTCCAATGCTAATGATATTAATTTATTTAAATATTAATTTTTTCGCTATTTCAATATTATTTGTTTAATAGATAATTCTATATTTTATATCATTTTATAAAACTATTGTTGGAATATAACTTACAATAATTGAAATGAATTAATATGAGTGAAATACAGAGTTTTAAAAGATTTCCCGCTGTCCGTTGTTGGATAAAGCACATATTAGAAGGAAATTACTTAAATAATGAAAAATCTCTTTATACGATATTTGGAAAAGTAAAAAGAGTTCGAATTGTAGCAACAATAATTCAAAAGAGAGAAATCATCAATACCCCAAATATTAATGGTGATATGATCATAGAAGATAAGGATGAATCGAACATAAGAATTGAATTTGATTTAGATGATGGGACAGGTTTTATTCGAGCCACAATATGGCAAGCAAATCCAGAGCAATATGAAGAATTTAATAAGGGTGATATTGTAGATGTTGTAGGTTTAATTAGAAAATGGAAGGATTTTATCTCTATTTCACCAGAAATCATAAAAAAGGTAAGTAATCCTAATTTTATTTTATTGAGGAATGCTAAAATAATAAAAAAGATAAAAAATGGTGAAATTCAAGAAATTCCAGAAATAATTGAAGATGAGTTTGGAGATTATGAGCTTTCAAATGAAATAGATGTTAATTCTCTTTTTGAAGATGAAAATACAACAGAAACGGATGATGTCAAAGAAAAATTATATTCTATAATACAGCAATATTCTTCTGAAGGAAATGGAATAAGTTTAAAAGATTTAAAAGGTATGATCGAGATTTCAGAAGAGGAATTAAAAAAATTTATTCGAGATTTAGAAATTGAATCAAGAATTTATCCTTCAGAAGAAAATAAAGGAAAAATTTACTATACTTATTAATAACTATAAAAAAATAGTAAAATTATTTTTCCTAATATTCCTTATATTATTCATTAAAAAAGAAAAAGTGAGTTGAAATATGGATTTATATGATTACAATAACTTATTAGAGAAGGCATTCGAAAAAATTCCGGAAAATGTGAAACAATCCTCAAGATTTGAAATCCCTATGGTTAACCTCCGTTATGAAAGTAAAAACACATATATTACAAACTTAGATAAAATAATAAATACTCTTAATAGGGATAATAGGCATTTCACGGGATTCTTACAAAAGAAAATAGGTACAATGGGAGACATTCGTGGACAACAATTATTTCTAAAAGGACATTATAAAGAACAAATATTAAATAAGTTTATAGAAAATTATACGAAAACATATGTTCTATGCGATATTTGCAATAAACCTGATACAGATATTCAAAGAGAAGGGAAAAAATTATATTTAAAATGCTATGCGTGTGGAGCCAGGAATGAAATTAAAGAGAAATAAAAAAAACATTTATTTTTAATGATGAAAGTCTATCTCAAGATTCATTATCATAATGGTATAGAAAACATTGCTTGTTGTGATGATCAATTACTTAACCAAGTCTTTCAAGAAAATGATTTGAGAATTGAAATTTCGAATCTCTTTTTTGGCGGATCTTTAATAAACCTGGAGGATGCAATTGAGATTTTAAAACAAGCATCTTTTTTTAATATCGTGGGGGAAAGAATTATTAAAAAAGCAATAGAATGTAAAATTCTCTCCAAGGAAGGGGTTCGTTTAATAAATGGAGTACCAATGGCTTTAAAAATGATGTTTTAAGTATGCCAAATCGATTTTGTGCAATATGTGGAAACAATATTAATGAAAATGCTCCTCATTTTGGAATGTGTCTTAATTGTTATTTAAAGGAACATCCTTTGTTTGAATTACCTGAAAAATTTACATTCAATATATGTTTAGATTGTGGAAATTATTCAATACGAGAAGAATGGAACAAACCAGAAGAGAATGAATTCTCTGTTATAATTAATGAAGTAATTTTTAAATTCTTATTAAAACCATATTTAAAAAAAGAGACTATTGATTTTAACTTATTAATAGATGAAAATAGTTATGAATATACCTCTAAAGACTTATTACAATCATTTAATGTGATAATAACTGGAATTCTGAATGTTGATGAAAATATAAAACATCAACAAACAATAAAAGTGAATCTTAACCAAGAATTGTGTAAAAATTGTTCAAATATTAAAAGTGGAACATATTATTTATCGATTATTCAGTTGCGTGTTAAAAATGAAAAACAATTCGATTTCTTAAAGGGCGTTATTGAAAATATAAATGATTTGGTAGAAAGATTATTCCAAAAAGATAATAGACAATATATTTCTAAAATGGATGATCAAAAATATGGTGTTGATCTTTATTTAAGCACTAACGAGTTAATGAATCATATTCTCTCATATTTAAGAGGCATTTATCATTTTAAATTAATGAGATCCAAAAAATTAGTAGGGAGGGATACTCAGAAAGGGAAAAACCTTTATAGATTAAAATCCCTCATAAGATTCCTGCATTTTAAGAAAAATGACGATTTAATAATAGATAATTGCATTTACAAAGTAGAATCTATAACAAAAAATAGAATTATATTAAGAGCAAAAAATGGAGCTAAATTGATAAAGGATTATTCCTTTTTTTTTAAAGAGAATATTTCTATTAAAGATAAATGAGAGGATAATTAATTGAAACATAATAATAATGAAATTGAAGAAGAATTTGAAGATGATATCGAAGATGATTTAGAGAATAAAATTATTGTAAGATTAGATGATTTGGAAAAAAAAAACATTGATAATAAGAGAAAGAAAAAAATTGACCAGTCAAAAAAGAGAGCTGTAGTAGAATCGGTTTTAGATGAACGCACAATATATGAGTTAAATAAATTATTAAGAAATGGTCCATTGGACCGAATAGAGGGATTAATTTCCTCAGGAAAAGAAGCAAACGTTTATCTTGCACAGGATATAAACGATAAAGAAGTTGCCATAAAAATTTATAAAATAGATAGCAATACATCAAGGTGGATGAAAAATTATATCAAAGGAGATCCAAGATTTAAAAAAATTCCTCATAATATTTCAAAAATTATCTTTTTATGGGCGAGTAAAGAGTTTAAAAACTTAAAGAGAGCATATAAGGCGGATTTAAGAGTTCCTGAGCCAATATTAATAAAAAATAACATATTATTAATGGAATATATTGGATTTGGCAAACAACCAGCGCCTAAACTAAAAGATATAAAAAAACCTAAAAATATTGAAAAATTAGCAAAAGAAATATTAGACTTTATTAAAATTTTATATCAAAAAGCAAAATTAGTCCATGGGGACTTAAGTGAATTTAATATATTATATCATAATCAAGAGCCTATCATAATTGATATCTCACAAGCAGTAGCTATTCAACATCCTAAGGCTTTAGAATATTTAGAAAGAGATATTAAGAATATTTATAATTTTTTTAAGAAATTTGAAATAAAAATGCCAGATCCATATGAGTTCTATTATGGTATAATTGATTCCATTGACATATAATAAAAGAAAGATTATCAAGTATACTTCATACTAATAAAATAGATTAAATTATTAAAAGTGTAAAAATAAAGGAATTAAATGAAAGTAGGAAAAAAACGGATTGCAGTCTTAATTGGCCAACAAGGAGAAACTAAAAAGGAAATAGAAAATACTTTAGGTGTAAAAATCAATTTGGATAGTAAAACAGGAGAATGTGAAGTTATACAAAATATTAATAGTCCAAATTATAATCCAATAAATGTATTTACTGCCCAAAAAATTATCAATGCTATTAATAGAGGGTTTGCTCCAGTTAAAGCGTTAAAATTGATGGAAGAAACATATGACTTAGTTGTTTTTAACCTTCTTTCAATTATAGGAAGAGCTGATAAGAGAATTAAAACAATTAAAGGGCGAATAATTGGTAGAAATGGGGAAATCCGTAAAGCATTGGAAAGATATGCGGAATCTTTCGTTTCGGTTTATGGAAAAACGGTTTCTATTATTGCTGATTATGAAAATTTACAAATTGCTCGAAAAGCCGTTAGTATGATAATAAATGGAATGCCACATCATGTTGTTTTAAAATTTTTGGAAAATAAATATAATGAGAAGAAAAGAAATCAATTCAAGCAATTTTATAAACCTGAATTCTGAAATTTATTTAGAACTTTATTTTTTAACTCTTTTGATGTAAAATTTATAAAATCTTTACCATAGATAACATTCCTTAATTCTTTTATTAAATCAATATTATTTTCAATATCTTCCTTGGTATATAATTCATTATATCCCTCATTTTTAAATTTGTTAAGTTGAACTTCAAAACTCTTAATAGAATAAAAGTTATTGAGATAAGATTTAAATATAATAATTCTACGAGGATATAAACATTTTTCTTTCAGTTTTATTGACCAACCATCAATAAAATAATCAATATTTATATTAAATAGATTATTCCAAGGCTTAATTTTCTCTAAGATATAACTAATTTCATTTTGGATTTCTGGAGAATATTTTTCCATATATTTTCATAAAATAAAACCTATATAAAATACGAAAGTATTTTGATCAATCAAAGGAAATTTCATTTATGTTAAAAATATCATCAGATAAGCCCATCTTATGTTTTGAAATTTCCGGAAGACTTTTTGACTGATTTTGTGAAAATCCATTTCCAAAAATTTGGGGTGATTTTATACCTGTTATTAAAAGCATAACCCTTAGATACCCATTGAATTCATCAGAAACTCTGGCCCCCCATATCACCATTGTATCCACCATATCCACATCCATCTTTTCCGAGATTTTTTTAGCTACTGAATTCGCTTCTGCTAATGTCATATCATTTCCTCCACAAATATGTATTAAAGCACCTTTTGCACCTTCAATTGATACATCTAATAAAGGAGAATTAAGGGCATCATTTATTGCTTCCTCAACTCGATTTTCATTACTACTTGATTCTCCAACACCTATAATTGCTACACCGCCAGTACTTAATATAGTTCTAACATCTGCAAAATCTAAATTAATTAAGGAAGGTATTGAAATCGTTTCAGTTATGCCTTTTACCATTGAAGCTAAAACTTCATCAGCTACACTAAATGCTTCTATTATTGGTAAATCGGGGGCAATTTCTAACAATTGATTATTATCAATAACAATTAGAGTATCAACATATCTCTTTAATTGGTCTAATCCTTTTTTTGCTTTATCTATTCGGCCTATTTCTGTTTCAAAAGGTAAAGTAACTACACCAACAACAATAGCACCTTCTAACTTAGCGATCTCTGCCACAATAGGAGCACTACCTGTACCAGTTCCCCCACCTTCACCGCAGGTAATAAATATTAAATCAGATTCTCTTAAAACTTTAGTTAATTCTTCCCTAGACTCCTCTGCTGCGGCTCGACCCACTTCAGGATTGCCTCCTGCTCCGAGACCCCTTGTCAAATCTTTTCCTATTAAAATTTTTATGTGAGATTCGACCATATCTAAATGTTGACGATCAGTGTTGATAGCAACGCATTTTGCTCCTTGTATTCCAATTTTCATTAATCGGTCAATAGTGTTATTTCCCGCACCACCACATCCTATGATTTTAATATTAGCATAACCTAGCATGGATGACGCTGGTTGGATTATTTCCCTTTTTCGTGCTTTATTAATAAAAGACTCCATCATTATCATTTAATACTTTATTAAAACGTTACAAGACAAGATCAAAAACGAGAATTAATATTAATATAATATTTGGGTATTACTTCTTTTTAATTTTAAAATCTAAGTGTTTGTATTAGTAATCAATTAATAGAGAAATCATTATCCAAGGAAGGGTTAAATATTTCTTTGTATTCATTATTTTTAACGATAAAGATTTTTGGCAACTCGTATGGAAATCGATTTGAGAAAGTTAAACAATAGGCTCCAACATTAGTTACTAAAACATGATCTCCTTCGTTAATCTCTTCTGTAAAGAAATAATCTTTTATTAAAACATCTTGATCGGTTGGCATGATTCCAGCAAAAGAAGTTTTATATTTATGGGGGGCCTCTATTTTTGAAGCATTATAAAACCTTAAAGAACACCTAGCAAATTTAGGACATATATGATTACCAATATTTAAAAACGCCCAACGGTTTTGATTAACGTTAATTACGTCTGAAATAAAAATTGCCGTATCACCAACAAAATATCTTCCAGGTTCAAAATAAATATTTTCATAATTAACTTTTAGATCTTTTAGAGTTTTCTTTATATTAAACGCGATATTTTCTAATTGTTTTTTAGGCATAATAGCAGCTTCGGGAAATCCTCCTCCTAGATTTATATTTTTAATTTTAAAACCTATGCCTCTTAAAATTTTTAGATTATTTGCTAAGATTTTTATATTTTTTCTAAATAGATCAATATTATTCAATTGTGTGCCATAATGTGATAATATTGTTTTTATTCTCAGAAAATTACACTCATTTTTAAGATTATTGAGAATATTAATATTATTTTCGTTTAATTTCACCCCTAATCTACTGTTATATTTCTGAGAATTTATTCTCAAGCAAATATCTTGTATAATATTAAATTTTTTTGCGATAAAATTTATTTTCTGTAAATCTTTTATATTATATACGATAATCTCCTTTACATTATTTTCAATACTTTTCTCGATTAGTTCTTTAGGTAGATAAGGGCCTCCTACTAAAATTTTATTAGGAGAAAATCCGATTTTTAAAGCTCTTTTAAGTTCTGGAAGGCTTATTATTTCAGCACCTACACCTTCTAACTTAATTATTTTACAAATATCATTTAGAAAATTTGCTTTAAATGAATAAAAACATTGAAAATTTTCAAATATAGAATTAAAAATATCTGTAAATGAGTTAATATTTTGTCTAATTCTATTTTCTAAAAAAATTAGTAATGGTGTTTTATATTTAGAAAGAAAATCGTCAAGAGAAACTTGATCAATTAAAATTTTACCCTCTTTTTTCTTTAAATAACTATTTCCAGCGATTTTTTTCATGTTTTTATCAATTCTTCTTATTAATTAAATCTTGATATAAATTATGAGTTTTTTGTGCAATTTTATCCCAAGTATAATTTTGTTTTACTTTAGTATTTCCAGCTGTTCCAAGCTTTTTCCTTAAATTTCTATTCTTAAGAAGTTTTACCAAAATTTCTGAAATATGTTTAGGATTGTCAAATTCAACTAGGAATCCATCAACATTATTTCTTATTACTTCAGGCGTGGCTCCAATATTTGCTCCAATAACGGGTTTTCCAGCAGCCCATGCTTCTAAAAAAGCGATCCCAAAAGCATCACTCCGACTAGGCATCAAGTATACATCGGCTTCTTTAAATGCTGTCAATTTTTTTTTATCATAATAACCTGTTAGATTTTCAGGAGTGAAATTAATAATTCTAGCATATTTGAATTTTTGAATTTTTGCTAATTCCATTTTGTATGCCATTGTTGCTGGGCCAATAAAAATAAAATAAACCTTTTTATTTTTTTTTAAGACGTGAGGAATAGCTTTTAATATTGAAATTGAACCCTTTTCATAATTTTTATAACCACTAAATAAGACCATTTTATACTTTTTTTCTTTTTTCTTGAAAAATTGTTCCTTAAAGTAATAATCTTTAAATTCTGTTTTATGAACACCATTAAAAATTTTAAAATCTACTCCCATTGGTATAACTTTAATTTTTTCCTCTAAAAATCCATAATGTTCTATTAAAAATTTTTTTTCGAGTTTTGTGCAGGCTATTAAAATGTTAAAATTTTTTAATACTTCAATTAAAACTTCATTTTTATATCTTGGATTTGAAAAATGAAAAAAGGGAGTACAGATTACGGGTTTATTAATTAATCTACCGATAATCAAGCTAATTAAAAGGTTAAAATATGGAAAAAATGTTGTATGGATTAAATCAAAATTTAAATTCTGATTTTTTAAAAAAAAATCTATTAATTCAGAAATATATGGTCCATTTTTCAATAAGCTTTTTAGACATTCTTCAGAGATATTTAAATCCCTGAACTGTTTAATATTTTTAATGTTTTTGATCCTATCTTCTAAAGAAATTTTATAATCTATAGTAAATCTATTAATTTTCAATTCATTTACTTTATCATAGAATTTATTACTAACTTCTATGATTTTACCTTGAGGATCTCTCAATGCTTTAAAATCTAATGCATTTGAAGTAAAAATATTAATATTATATTCATATTTTGATGTAAATATTTCTGCCATTCTTTGCAAATAAAATTCTGCTCCAGAAATTGCTGGGAAATATCTAGTTGGAAGATAAAGAATATTATTCAAAATTATGATATTTTTTATTTTTTAATGATAATATATTATTGATGCAAGTGTCAAAAGATTTACTATTCGATGTATATAAGTGTGTGAAAGAATATGGAATAATTAATGAAGATTTAATAAAATATTTAGAATCTATATTTCCTAACAAATCTCCAGATGTTTTAGAAGTAATTAAAAGAGGCATTACAAAATATATTTACACTCCATCAGACAGAATCATTTGGACAGCTATTGGAGAGAATGCTGAATATTTGATATATCCAAAAACATTTTGCTCTTGCTCCGACTTTTATAAAAGAGTTATCATTGAAAAAAAACGTAATTTTTGTAAACATTTAATAGCTCAAATTATCTGTGAAGCATTAGATAATTTTAAAGTAAACAAGTTAGATAACATTAATTTTAATAAATTTATAAAAAAAATGAAGTTAAAACACTAAAACTTCCGCTTTTTTAATTGATTTGCTTATAAGTTTATAAAAATCAATAAGCGACTCTTCCTCTTTAACTTCGCGGGATTTAGCATGAGTTTCTGGATATTGCGGATTATACTGACAACCCGCTGAACTTTGAGAAGCTATTTCATATAGTCCGATTACTTTATTTATTTTTATAACTTCGAGTTTATCTCGCCCTATAAGGGGTCTTATAATGATATTATTTTCTAAAAGATTATTATAAGCAAATAAATTATCAAGTGTCTGGCTAGCTTGTTCCCCTAAAATATCCCCCGTAACAATTATATTTGTATTTTCCTTTTTTCCAATCTCTTTCGCTATTCTTATCATTAGCCTTTTACATAAAATGCATGTTAATTTACGCTCACATTTATCTTTAAATAATTCTAAATTTGTATCATGATTAATAAGATATAATTTAATTTTTTCATTAACGTTTTGAGCTAATATTTTAACAATTTGAATTACTTTCTTTTTCATACTATTTTCATCATCATCCGAAGTTAAAAAAGTAATAAATACTGGTATAAAATTCTTTTTCATCATTAAATATGCTGCTATAGGACTGTCCAAACCTCCAGAAAGTAGAGATACAAATTTTTTCATTATTTCATTTCTTCTCCTTTTCTACTGTAAATTCAACACGGTCCCACTCTTTTAATGCTTCATTAAAATCTTCTAAAGAGATTTGTCTGGTTATTTTGATTCTATTCTCAGTTTCTAGTTTTTTAATTTTAAACATTAATTTTTTATTTTTACGATAAAATCTTTCAGCCTTGGGATATTCATCTTTAAATATGTTTTTAAGCTTATCTAAATCAATGTTTTTCAATTCTTCGTAATTCTTAATTACATAATTGCAAAGAGGGTCAATACTTATTTGAAAGTTAAATGCATCAAGCTGCTTTAAAGCTAATGGATAAGCTTGACATGCAAATGGCTTAACATTATGAACTGTACATCCTTTATTTTTATAATAAAAAGGACAACCCTTAGATTCATTATCTAAACGAATTCTATAAGTAACGACGATTATTTTTTTATTTTTTATGTCAGGAAATACTAAATCTTCTATTATTTTAAATGGAATGCCTCTATCTTTTGCAATTTCTATCAAGATATCTGCTTCATCTGGATATAAAGGAATTCTCTTTTTATAACCAAATTCCGTTCCTTTAACCTCATGGCAACAAGTTCCACATTTTTGGCAAATGTAATTTAATTCACTCAATGCTTAAAATAAAAAAAATGATATTATTCTTAAAAATTTAAATTTTTGATATTATGTAAATATTCATCTTTAAATCCATAAATCATTAATTCACATGTCTATAAGGATAACACATTGTTTTTTATGAGGATAAAATAAAATTCTTTTTAATAAATAATAATCCCCTAAAAAATAAGGTATAAAATATGGAAGGAATAAACATTATAAGTCATAAAGGAATTACTTATGATAATTTAATTAATCCTATTTGTTTTATAGGTATGCCTGGAATTGCCGATATTGGTAAGTTTGCATTAGATTCTTTAATAGGGCAACTTAAAGCTAAATTATTCTTAGAGATTATTTTTGACGAGTATCCAGCTGGAGCTATTGTAGATAATAGTCTTTTATCTGCTCCCAAAGCAGAGATTTTTATATGGAAAGATCCTGAAAATATAAGAGATATTATTCTAATAACGGGCGATGCACAGTCCCTAACACCTCGAGGTATTTACAAAATTTCACATTTTATTGCTGAAATTATAAATAAATGTCATACTAAATTCGTAATTTCTCTTGGAGCCCATCCAATCAGCAGTCGTAAGTTAAATTATAAAATTCCAATGATATTTGCTACATCAACTAATCAGGACCTTTTAAGCAATTTTTTAATAAAAAACAATTGTGAAAAAATTCAGAAGGGAGTGATTATTGGAGCAAATGGATTGATACCAGTTTTAACAAAAGCAAGATTTAATATTGATGGATTAGTATTTCTCGCAGAAACAGATAATATGGCATTGATCAATGAGGATATTACAGATTTAAAGGCATCAATAGCATTATTAAGTATGCTTAAAAAAGCATTTACTTTACCAATCAAGAAGAATTATTCTCCGGAAAATATCGATAAGATTACAAAAAACCTACAAATTAAGAAGGAACAAATAGAAAATGATCTTGATGCTTTACAGTGTATCGATAATGATGAAGATAAGCGTAAGTCATTATATATTTAATATTAAAATTTAAAAATCCTAAAAACTATTTTATTCATTATTTTTATATTAATCTCAGGAACCTTAGCATACTTTAATTCTTTTAATGATATCTGGACGTTTTTTATAAAGAATGCGAAAACCACAATGACTACATTTAATTCCAGGTAATGCGCTTAATTCCTTTTTACTTACTTCCTTGCCACAACTTTTTCGAGCACATATATATTTCATTATTATCACATAATATCTTTTTTCTTTAATAATGCATTTAATAGAAAAGAAATTAAATTTTTTGGTTTTATAGAAGTAATTCTTGAATAAAATAGAAATTAATATTAACAAGATTAAGATAAATAACAAGGCTATTTAGGTATTTATACTAGGTTTTAAATGATTCACCAACTCTTTATATCGATTTCGTATTGTAGCTTCAGTTACTCCTGCTGTTATTGATATTTCTTTTTGAGTTCGTCTTTCTCCTTCTTGTATGGCAGCAACATATAATGCTGCACCTGCTAAACCTGTTGGAGCTTTTCCTGCGGTAATACGATATTTTTTAGCTAATTTTAACAATTCTGCTGCACGATTTTGCGTCCTTCCTGAAAGATTTAATTCTGCACAAAACCGTGGAATAAAGTTAGTTGGAGAAGAGACTTGAATGGTCATTTTAAGCTCACTTAAAATTAATCTATAACAACGCGCTATTTTTTTTTTATCTACAGAAGCAAATTCAAGAAAATCGTCTAATGTTTTTGCAATACTATTTAATCTACAAGAAGAATATATCGAAGCTATTAACATTGCTTCAATTGATCTACCTCTAATAAGGTTTTTATAAGCCATTTTTCTATAAATATATGCTGAGGATTCTTTTAATTCTCGAGATAAATTCAATTGAGATGAAAATCGATCTAATTCATTCATTGCAAAAGCAAGATTTCTATCAATCGATTTATTAGTTCTCGTTCTAACATGCCATTTTCTTAAACGATATACTTCAGCTTTCATTTTAGGACTAATCGTTTTTCCAAATGCATCTTTATTTTTCCATCCAATCATAGTGCTTAGACCTTTATCATGGATAGTAAGTGTTGTTGGAGCGCCAACTCTAACCTTTTTATTTGCTTCCTCTGATGAAAATGCTCGCCATTCAGGTCCAGAATCGATGATTTTTTGTGATAAAACTAAACCACAGTCATTACATGTGATTTCGGCTCGAGAATCATCTAGTATTAGATTCATATTGCCACATTCTGGACATAAATTTTCGTTATTTTCAGCCATATTGAAGTCTATGAAATTAAAACTATATTCTTTAATTTGTATAATTATATTTGTATTTTTAAATGTTTCCGTTTTAGTAATTTCTCTGTTAATAATAATAATATTTTTTTATCAAATCTTTTCATATTTGAATAAAAATTAGAGACAGAATATTTTTGTCGGATAATTTATATAAAAAAATAAAATAAAATAAACCTTATGAATAATATCTCAAATAATATTATTTCTCTAAAATAAAGTATATCTCTTTTTTTTAAAAAAACATAAAAATTTAATCAAAAGATTTTAATTAATGACTTTTTTCATTTATCATAATGCAAAATTTTTATAAAACTCATGGAAAACATTGTTATTATCGATCTTTTCAGACGGAATGTCCAAGATGTGGAGTAGAAGTATTATTTTGGGAATGTAATCACGGATGTAAAGTCTTTTTCAATTACCCCCCTTATGGAAAATTGATAAGACATATTTGTAGGCAATATAAAGGTAATAAAATAAAAAATAAATATCCTATCATTATTAGAAACCCAAATAAAATGTTAGAAGATGCTTCACCAAGTTGTCCTATATGTGGAAAAATATTTAAAAATGAAAGTAATTTAAAAGAACATTTAAAGCAGTCAAAAAAAAATGATCAACAATACAAGCAGTTTTTTGAAGGAAAATTTTCATTTTTTAATGAATTTAATCATAAAACTCTCATAAAGTCAGAGAAAACCAAGGTTAGTGATAAACTTAAATTTGGCAAGATTAATTTAAGGAGAAGAAAACAATAGTTTGTTTTCCATAAATTTTTAATAAAAATTTTACAATTATAATTATATCAAATATATTTATCTTATAATTTTATTAATTTAGATATGTAATAACTATTTAAAAAAGGAAAATAAAAATATGACTAATTATGAATCCGCTGTCAGTTATTTAATGGAGTCTGAACCTTCTATAATAGCGGTTGCTATTATAGAGGGAAGGAACATAGTATATTCCACGGATAATTGGGATATTACTCCAGATGCATCAAAAGTCACATCAGCTTGGACTTCTATGAATGCTCAATTTGTTATGATATCGGGAGTAAAATATTCATTATTACAATGTACGGCTGAAAGGTTAATAGCAACGTCTATTCGTGGAGAGGGTCATATTGTAGGGGCAAAAGATGAAAATAGAAAAATGATTGTATATGTTGAGCCAGATGGTCCTATGAATGCGGCATATATGGAGACAGCAAGAGCTATACAAAAGTTAAGTTCTGCGGGAGCATATATAAGCGCAAATACACAATTAGGACAAAAATCTCAGTCAATGGGAGAATCATCATCTGCAGGTGGAGGCACAGGTGGAGGAAATGTAGATCCCCAATTAAAAAGTGAGATTCAATCATTTTTAGATTGGATAAAGGATTCTGAGGGGTTATCGGGGTATATAAATTATTACATTCAACAAAATAATGCTCAAATCGTTTCTGAAATATCAAAGATTTATAAAGAATTGAGACAAATCCTTGGTGTTTGAAGGTATTTTTTTTTAATTTATAAATAATTTTTATATAATATTCGAAAACTATAATAATTGAGATTGTTTATTATTTCAATTAAAGATTAAATTATAGTGAGATTAATGGAATTTTATATAGTTAATGATGAGAATATAAAATTGTCTAATAAAATATCTCATCAAGATATTATTTTTATTTTGGATGGAAAAGCTGGATATATATGGAAAGGAAAACAAGCAAGAAATTTAGATGAAGATATGGTAAATAAAATGGTACAATTGATAACAAATAAATTTATTGATATAAAATTTGGTTTAATTCCAAGTTTAGAGATATCTGAAATAGATAATCCTAAAAATATTCAAATAAAAACAGAAATATCACAAAGATTACCAAGTCTAATTAAAGAAAAAATTAAAGGAAAAAAAACTTCATTTTTTCAAGGTTTGGGAAAGAAAATCAGAGAATTTAAAGAATATGAAAATTCTAGGGAGTGGCGAAAGAAGCTCTCAAATTTATCTAATATTTGGAAACTTTCTATTTTCAATATTATAGTAGTTTCGATATGCATCATTATACTTTTTGATTCATTATATTTTCATTTATTTTTTGGAGATTTTAATTTATTATTAATATTAGGAAGTTGTTTAGCAATTGTAGTATTAGCAAATTTAATTTTTATAATATTTCCAATGAGGTTTCCTACTAAAATTTTAAATATTGGAGATGGAGATATGACAAGGAAAAATTTACCGCCTCAACCAATTGTTCCTGAAAAAAAAACCTCAATATCTAAAGGAGAAGTAAAAAGAAAAACAAAAACTATTGTAAAACAGATACCTATTGCTCCTTTAATAGTTCCAAAAAAAAAAAAAAAATCAATTCTAAAAGATAAAAAAGCAGAAAAAGATAATGGAGTAGATTATTTATCAGAAGAAGATATGGATTTGGATATCCCCTTAATACCAGAATCACCTAAGAAAAAAGATAAAATAACAATAGATTCTCCAGGATTATCTACAAAATTATTAGAGACAATAAAGAGTATGGAATCTAAAGATATAAAAGCTGTTATAGTTAATTGTGAAAGATGTAAGGAAGTAATCCCTGTTCCAATTAAAAAAGATGCAGTATTAAAATCAGAATTACCAGTTGTTCCGATAAGTTATTTTCATAAAAACCCTAAAGGTAAAGACTTACATTGCATAACACTTCATCTTGACCATGATTTCGATATTCGAAGGCAGAGAATCTCTGATGTAGTTCTTTCTTTTGATTAATAAAGATTTATTTCAAAAAAAATAAAATTTTTTTATATTTTAAAAAATTATGGTAATCAATGTAGGCGCTATCGCTGCAAGTGGTTATACAGGAGGAGAAGTCGTAAGACTATTGAGTTCTCATCCTAATGTAAAAATAACATATATTACGTCTCGAAGATTAATGTCGAAATTCTTCCATTCTGTATACCCAAACTTTAGAAATATTTCAAATATAAAATTTGAAGAGTTTAATATAGAAAAAGCAAAAAATAAATGCGATATTGTATTTTTGTGTGTTCCACATAAAGTTTCCCAAGATATTGTACCTGAATTATTAGAAGTAGGATTAAAAGTTATAGATTTAAGTGCAGATTTTAGATTAAAAGAAAAAGAAATCTATAAATATTACTACAAGAAGGAGCATTCACATCCAGAGTTATTAGAGAGGGCAGTTTATGGATTACCTGAATTACATCGAAAAGAAATAAAAGATGCGAGTTTAGTTGCTGTAGCTGGTTGTCAAGCATCAAGTGCAATTTATAGTCTCTATCCCGCCATTAAGGAAGACTTAATTCAAGTAAACAATATAATCATTGACTCTAAGACGGGATCATCTGGTTCTGGAGCGATTTCTAATGAAGCCTCCCATCATCCTATTAGAGCTAATAGTATTCGTGCTTATAAAATGACAGGACATCGCCATATTGCTGAAATAGAACAAGAATTGAATTTAATTTTAAAAAATAAAAAAGTTATTGTAGGATTTTCTGCTCATGGCGTTAATTTAATTCGAGGGATTTTATCTACATCTCATGTTTTTATTGATGAATCTATTGAATTAGATGAAAAACTATTATTTAAAGTGTATAGAACTGCTTATAAAGACGAGCCGTTTCTACGTTTAATTAATCAAAAAAAGGGAGTATTTAGATTACCAGATCCAAAAATTATATTAGGTACAAATTTCGCGGATATAGGATTTCAGATAGACAAACATATGAATCGAATAGTTATTTTATGTGCTCTAGATAATTTAGTTAAAGGTGCTGCGGGTAACGCAATTCAATGCATGAATATAATGTGTGGTTTTGATGAAACTGAAGGGCTTACTTTTCCAGGATATTTTCCTTTATAAAAAATAGTATAAATTTTTTAATTATGAAGCTTTTAATAGAAAAAAATCATAAAATTGATGATTTAATAATATTTTTAAAGATTTTCAGATTACATAAAAGTTATCTTTTACTTATATCTGATCAAAAAGAAATGGGAATTGGTTCTGTTACTTTAGGTAGCCCCCCAATAGTTGCAGGTCTCAAATCAAATGTGGCTTCTTATAACTTATTTGGTGTAAATAAGAAATTATTAAGTACGATAATTGCTGAAAAAGCTTCTTTTACACTTAAAGCTCCCGTTCTACTTTTATTATTCTTGAAACTTAAAAAAAAGGAAGAGGATCTGGCCAAACCAATTATTACTTTTTTAAATGAAATTTTGACTGAGATAGTGAATAAAATTAAATAAAATATTAATAAGAATTATGTCTAATACATCTAAATTTATTCTTGCAAAAATTCTTGGAAATAGTGTAAGGATTAAAATATTAGAGACTCTCTTAGAAAATAGCTTAAAAAAGGAAATAAGGTGGTTAAATATTTCAAAAATAGCTAAAATTGCTGGAATTTCTACTTCTTCCTCAAAAAGAATAATTGATGAATTAATACAAGAGAAACTCGTAGATTTAAAACCTATTCAGACACATGCAAAAAATCCCGAAAAAGAAATTCAATTAAATTTGGAAAATAGAATTATTAAAGAATTACTCTTTTTTTATAGAAAGATTAAAGGATTTTCTTGAAGTATTTCGAAAATATTTATTAAAATATAATATTATAATATATATAATACAGCAGAGATAACCAAGTCTGGTCAACGGTGATGGACTCAAGATCCATTGACATAGGTCATCGTTAAACTTTGGTCAACGACCTGAATGCGTGGGTTCAAATCCCACTCTCTGCATCTCTTAACCTCCCAACATTGCTGGTAAAAACATCATTATCATCATAACACCCATCATCGCAACAAGACATATTAATTGATACCTCCCTTTTTTCTTCTGCTTCATCTCATATTGAAGGTATTTATCTCGGCAAGCTTGGCCACAAAATTTTTTATCAGGTGGGACTGCCTTACCGCATATAGTGCAGTGCAAATGGGGCCCCCATTTCTTCTTAATTTGTTCTTTCCAAGATGATTTTTGAGACATATTATTTCATACAGATATAAAGAATATTCATTTAAAATAATAAAATAAAGAAGATTAAAATAATTTATTCAAGGTTAATTTAATTAGTTATAAAGGTTCCAATTATCTCTTTTTCTCCATTCCAGAATTTTTTAAATTGATCTAATTTCTTTCCAGACATTAATAGTATCTTAAGTTTACTTCTTTTTAAAATTTGTAAAGAAACAGCATCGAATATGCGATATTCACCCGCAGCTGCTTGTTTATCTCCTTTTAAGTTTAAAATCAAATCTTGTAATTGAGCATAATTTAATTGCTTGAGCAGCTTAGCATCTTTAAATTTTTTTGGATCATTGTCATATATACCATCAACATCAGTGAGTATAATCAGTTGGTCCGCCCTTATAAATTCCGAAACTTCAAGGGCAACAGATGTTGTTGATTGTCCCGGTTGTAATCCCCCTATTACTATAATCTTTTTTGACAGTAGAGCTGTAGAGAGTTCTTCCATTGATTTTGGGATTAGTGGATATGCTTTATCCATAAAAGCTGCTGCGATTAATTTAGAATTTATACGGGATATTTCAATTCCAAAAGTATCGCATAAAGCTTCATTTTCCGTGAACGCTCTAACAGCTTTAATGTAGTCTCTTGCGATAATTCCCCCGCCACTTACAATAACGAGTTGATCGTAGTCAGGGGATTCTAAAAATATTTTACAAAATTCAGTGATTATTTCTTTATTTATTATTTTTTCTTTAGTAAATAACAACGAGCCTCCTATTTTAATCACAATTTTTCCTTTCAAATTATTTCACACTCAAATTTATTCTTTCAAAATATTTTCATTCAATTCTTCTTTGTATTATTATATAGGAGATTAGATAAATTAAGTTATTTACATTTTATGTCCTTCAGTAAGAAAAAAATTACAGTTGAAGTACCTCATAGGATATCTGGGTTTTTTGAAATAGTCGATGAAATTAATGGAATTAAAATAAATAATCCAGAAAAGATAGGGTCAAGAGGAGCAGGTTTCTGTCTTAGTGCGGTTGGTCGAACTGAAATCATCATAGAGCCAGATAAGAATGAAAAAAGTTTTGAAATCCATATTAATGGTAAAAGATTAGATCAAAAAGCTGAAACTACTTTATATATCCTAAATTATATTAAAGAACAATTTGGTCAGAAATATTATGTTAGGATCAACCACTCATTCGAATTACCCGTAGGATGCGGATACGGTGCTAGTGGTTCTGGAGCTCTAGGGACAATATTTGGTCTAAACTATCTATTTAATCTTAATTTATCTTATGAAGAAAGGGGAAAAATCGCACATATTGCAGAAGTAGAGAATAGGACGGGATTAGGAACTATATGCGGTCAATTAGGAAGGGGATTGTGTATGCTGAAGGAACCTGGATATCCATGTAATATTAAACGTATCAATGTTCCTGAGGGGATTAAAATTATTTGTGGTACTTTTGGTATGATACATACAAAATCTATCTTATCTGACCATTTATTAAGCTCAAAGATAAAAGAAGCTGGAAAAAAAGCATTAATAAAGATGATTCAAGAGCCCAATATGATGACCTTCGTACAAGCATCAAAAGATTTTGTGATCGAGACCAAAATGCTTGAACTACTAAATTTAGAAAAAGTTGAAGAATTGATGAAAAATTTAAATAAATTAAACATAATAGGGGCAAGTATGAATCAATTAGGTCGATCTGTTTATGCGGTTGGTTATGAAAAAGATGTTAAAGAGATGCTTGAAATTTTTGACACATTCAAACCGGAGCTTAAGATCTTCGACTTAAGGATTAATAATAACTATCCGAGAATTATTAAAAGTTATTAGGGGTATTCATTTTATAGATTTTGATTTTAGAGTCGCCGCCTCTACAGCAGATATAAGGGTACCTCTTATTTTTCCCTTTTCTAATTCATGTAGAGCTGTAATGGTAGTACCTCCCGGTGATGTAACCATGTCTTTTAACTCTCCAGGATGTTTTCCGGTTTCTAGAAACATCTTTGCTGAACCTAGAACGGTCTGAGCAGCAAGTTTTAAAGCCACATCTCTCGGTAAGCCCATTTTTACCCCTCCATCCGCTAAAGCTTCAATAATAATAAAGATATAAGCAGGACCACTTCCTGATAACCCTGTGACTGCATCTATGTATTTTTCTTCTAATTCAACTACAATACCAACTGATTTTAATAATTTTTTTACTTGATCCAAATCGTTCTTACTTACTTTTTCATTATATGCTAAAGCTGAAGCTCCTGCTCCAACTAAAGCGGGTGTATTTGGCATGATCCTTATAATACCAACATCGTTTTTTAAAAAATTTTTTATGTAATCAATAGAAATTCCTGCTGCTATAGAGATTATAGTTTGTTTTTCTGTTATAATAGAACCAATTTCTTTTAAGACTTCATCTATAACTTGAGGTTTCACTGCGATTAAGATAATATTAGCGCTTTGAGCTATGTCCTCATTATTTTTTGCGATATTAATATTATATTCTTGAGATCTTTCCTTAAGTAATTTCTCATTTATATCGTAGATGATGATATCTTCTGCTTTCTCTATTTTTGAACCTAAAATTCCACGTATCAATGCAGAACCCATATTTCCAACTCCAATTATTCCAATCTTTCTACTAAACATAGTATATTTTCATCTTCCTTTCAATAATAAAATTTATCTTTATATTATTTTTTTTAAAATTTTTTTTTTTTATTTATTTATATAATTCAGACTTTAAATCTTCAATAAGATTTGTATTTATTATACTATTATTTCTATCAAAATCCTCACATACAACGCTCCTAACACCAATTATATCAGGAGAAATTTTCTTAATTAAATTAAGATCATTTTTTCTTAAATTTCCTGCTAATGCTATTTGAAGATTTAGTTCTTTAGCTTTATTTTTAAACTGAATTAATTGATCAATATTAAGAAAATCAAATAGACTTTTTCCATCTTTTATAAATGTATCTAGCATTGCGATATCTGCTCCAGATTGAGCTGCGATCGTTGGTATTGCTAAAAAATTTAATGAGCTATTCATTCGAGATTGATCTGCATATCCTGCTGTTACAACTCTAACATTTTTATTAAAATCTTTTACAGCCTTCACAACACTTTTCATTAATTTAATTCCTTGTTCTTCATTTTTTGGACCTTTCAAACCTACTTTTATTATATCTGCCCCAGATACTGCGGCACCTAAAGCTGCAAGAGATGCAGAGCCAGGAAGGTTAGGAAAGTCACCTATAGTTGCACTTAATTGTTGAGAACCGTCAGAAGGAATAAGTTTTTTCATACTTTTAATAATCCAAGGAAAATTAGCACCAAGAGAGCCTTCATTAGGGTTTTTACAATCAATCAAAGGCACTCCGCATGAAATTACGGTTTTGGCTTCTTTAAGATCTTTAGGACTTATTAAAAGTTTGATTTTACTGCTCATATTTTATCATTAAATACTAAAGTATAAAATTATTAAAAATTTTTTAGATTAAGATAGAACTAATTATTTAATTGTGGTTTTTTGTTTCGATTTATTGAAAAATTAAAAAAAAATGCGAATGTCTAATGATATCTCTTATCATATTAATATTATTCTTAAGCAAAATGAATAACAACTTTAAAAAAAAAAAAAAAAAAAAAAATTATAGCAATATTTAAGTTAAATATAAAAAAAAGTATAATATTATAACATTATAATAAAAAAAAAAAAGTATGATATTATTATGTCCCCAAAAGAAGTAACAAAAGTAGATATTACCGAAGAAGTCTTCAAGGAACCAATAGAAGTAATAAAAAAACTAACTTCTCATTTAGATGATTTAAGATATACAAAAGTTATACAAACTTACGTTATGGAAAATAGAAAACTAGATATGTCCTTAGAAAAGCAAGGATCTAGTCATTTTAAAGGAAAAATAGTATGGATTGGAAATAAAAAAGATGATACAGAAGGAACAGTATTCTGTGTAGATAAAGGAAATGAATTAAAACAAGTTAGTCCTACTCCAGAGAATACAGAAAAGGTTATTTTAGACATTAGAAAAGATTTAATTAAAATAGAAACTAGTTCAAAATCACGTTGCGCAGTTTGTGGAAAAGATATTGAAATCTTTGATGAAGTAGCGGGATGCCCCTTATGTGATACTAAAGCACATAAGGATCATCTTGTAGATTGGGTTAAAATGAAACATTCATGTCCTGTATGCAAAAAAAAGGTAAATGTTTCTAGTAAAGGAGTAATTTTCATAGATTAATATTAATTAGCATTTTTTTTTAAATCCTCAATTTTTATGGTTCCATCATATAAAGAAGTCCCAATTAGAACACCTGAAAAACTTTTATAAGACAATTCCAATATATCTTTATAATCTTTAATACCTCCTCCAATTAAAACATTTCCTTTATATTTTTCTCTGATTTTAAGATATAAAGGGGGAATTCCTCCAATCTTTTGGCCAACTCTAAATAGATCCAAAAGAATTAACTCGTTTATCCCAATTTTTTCTAATTTATTTATAATATCAATTGGGTTTTGAATTTTTAAAACATCTTTATTTGATATGATTTTACCATTATACATATCTATACTTACAATGATCTTATTTTTTCCAAGTATTTTAAAGCATTCAGTAATTTCATTAAGATTGTTTATAGTTTCCAAGCCTAAAATAATCTTATTTAGTCTTAATTTTTCATATTTTAAAATATCCTTTTTATTATGAATTCCTGGATCCAGCATGATTTTGATACTAGAAATATTTAAAATTTTAGATAATAATGCTAAATTTGGCTTATTATCAATAATAGAATCCAAATCTGCGATATAAAACTCTTCAAAACCAAAATTTTGTTCAAGAATTTTAATTATTTTAATTGGATCTGAAGAATCAGAAAAAATAGATTTTAATGGCTTATATTTATTCCTTTCTCCTTTAATGGCATGGACGGCTTGTGAATTTAATAAATCTATTACTGGAATAATTCTAAATTTAGACATAAGACTATGTGAAAATTTTCTAATAAATTCATATAAAATTGAACTTTAAAAAACATTTAATTGAATATTATTATAAATATTTGTACTCCTTGTTTTTAAAAATGATAGGTTGTATATAATTAACAATTCAATAATTTAATTTTTAAATCATTACTTCCAAAATACTTATGAAAATACTAAAAATAATTTAATTAAGGTATAAACATGAAAATCGAATCTTATATCACAAAAATTATAGAAGAAACTGGTTTATCAAAAAAAGAAATTCAAGAAAGGGTCGAAGAAAAGAAGATTGAATTAAAAGGGTTAATTTCCGATGAAGGCGCATTATTTATAATTGCAAAAGAGCTGGGTGTAGATGTTAAAGAAGAGAATAAAGAATTATTAAAGGATATTGAAATAAATATATCAGATATAAGCCTTAATATGAAAAATATATGTCTTGTTGGGAGAATTAAGGAAATTGGATCAATCCACGAGTTTAATAGAAAAGATGGGGGAACTGGTTATGTGAGTTCATTTACATTACATGATAAAACTGGAGATATGCGAATTGTGCTTTGGGATGATCGAGTAAAGATAATCCAGAATGAGAATTTTGTTTTTAATGAATTAGTAAAAATAATAAATGGAAATGCTAAGAAAGGCAGATATGGAGATATTGAAATAAATATTGGAAAATTTAGTAAAATTATAATATCCCCTGAAGATGTAGATTATAATAAATATCCAAAAATTAAAGAAGAATTTATTAATATTAATGATATTAATTTAAATCTTAAATCTATTTCAATTGAAGGTAAAATAATACAAATATTTCCAATTAGAGAATTTACTAAGAAAAATGGTGATGAAGGTAAAGTAGGGTCCTTAAATATAATGGACTCTACAGGATCTATAAGAGTTACTTTTTGGAATGAGGATACATCAAAAATTGAACCAATAAAAATAGATGATATTATCTCAATTACAAATTTAAATCCAAGATTAAGCAATTTAGATTCAAAAACAATTGATTTATTCGGAAATCGAAACTCTACAATCATTAAAAAAGATAAAAAAATAAATATTGAGAGTGATATTGTTGATTCTATTAAAAATCTTCAGGAATTAAAGGGAATTGTTTCATTTAAAGGAGTAGTATCTTCTATTGATGACTTGCGCGAGGTAGCTTTGAAATCAGGAGAGAATGTTTCGCTATTAGGATTTGTAGTAAGTGATAAATCGGATGGTATTAGAGTTACCCTATGGAGGGAAAAAGCTGAAGAATTTTCAGAAAAACTAACACTTGGACAAGGTTTATTATTGAAAAATTGTTTAATCAAGTATAGTTCCTTCTCAGGGAGAAATGAAATCTCTTTTATAAATGATTCAAGTATAGAAATTATTGATTTAGAAATAAAAAACTTAGAATCACCACATAGAGAAGGAGAAGAAATCGAAAAAATTAATTCTCTTCAAGATAGAAAAGGATTCGTTACTTTTCAAGGAATAGTGTCCTCAATTGATAATTTAAGAACAATTTCCTTAAAGAATGGAGAGAATGTTTCAATATTAGGATTTGTAGTGAGTGATGAAACGGATGGAATTAGAGTTACCTTGTGGAGGGAAAAAGCCGAAGAATTTTCAGAAAAACTAAAAGTTGGAACAGGCGTGTTATTAAAAAATACAATGCTGAAATTTAGCAATTATTCCAGCAGAAATGAAGTTTCCATGAATAAAGATTCAAGTTTAGAGATAATTGATTTACAAATGAAAAACCTCAAAGGGATAGAACCACAGACGAGAATGAGTTCATCTAACTTTTCGGGTATATATACTCAAATTAATTCAATAGATACTTCAGGAATATATGAAATTAAAGGTTTCATTGCAAAAGAGATTACGAAAATAATTACTTATGAGGCTTGTTCTAATTGTAACAAAAAGATAGACAACTGTACTTGTGATAAAACTGGAGATACTGTAAATCGTTTAATAATAAGTATGATTATTGATGATGAAAGTGCAACAATTAGAGCAACATTTTTTGGTGAAAAAGCAGAAAAAATAATTGGAGAAGAAACTGAACTCATTGTAAAACTTAAAGAAACTCCTGATTTTGAAAAATTTATGGAAAAAAAATCATCAGAACTCTTAGGTAAAGATATTATAATTAAAGGAAAAGCGAGATTTAGTGATTTTTCAAATTCATATGATATAAATGTATTTAATTTTAAGGAACTTGATATAAATGAAGAATTAGAAAAAGTGATGAAGGAAATAGAAATTTAGTTTTAAAATAATTAATAACTTTTTTTAATAAATTCAATTTAAATAATAGTATGGTTTCTGATTTAGTGTTTTTTCTTATAATTCTTGTATTAATGCCATTATTAATATTAGCAATTGGTTCTATACTCTTTTATTTATATGAATTTCTGACTAATGCAATTATAACAAATACAAGAGAGCAACCTCTCTTTAAAAGATTCACCGATATAAGGGAGCGTCTCTTTTTTAAACAAGATGATAAACTTATCTTAAATATTTTAATTGTTATTTATTTACTAACTGCTTTATTTCTAGCTTTTATTATAATAGATTATTTTAATTTAACATTTATTATAATGAATTTCTATAATTTTCCTATTTTTAAAGTAAATTTAGATTTAATAATAATTCTTTTTTGTCTAATAATGCCTTTATTATTCACAGGAATAAATTACACAAATGAGCAATTATCTTTATCATCAAAAAACTTCTTCAATATAATTATTAATTACTATCTACCAATTATTTTTTCAATTTTATCTATAATTATACTGTTATGGAACTATGAAATTAATTTAAAACTATTAAATATAGAAGATATTATGAGTTTTCAAAACACTTCATATATCAAATTTAATGAATTAAGATTTCCTGCCTATTTTATAATTATTAATCCCTTTGCTGCGGTAGCCTTTTTTACAGGGATGATAGGTATCTTTAGAACATATAGAAGTGAATCTTTTGTTAATAATGAATTGAATCAGAAATCATTTTCAAAAATCTTACGAAATACGTCCTTTTTTGTTTTAATTTTAATATTTGTACTATTATTTTTAGGTGGAGGAAATATATTTGATCAAAATATACAATTAAATACTCTAGTAAGTTTATTCATTATTTTGATTATTATAATTATAATTATATTGATTGATTATGATCGACCAAAATTATTTATCGAAAGAAAATTAGGGGGTTTAACTATACCTCTTATATTTTCAATTTTAAGTATTATATACTCAATATTTTTAACAAATTTTGATTTTCTCGTATTAATTTAATTTTAGATTCTAAAATTTTTTAATAAAAATATGAAAAAAGTAGATATTATCGGATTAGGAGAGGTTGTCGTAGATTGGGTTGCAGAAATACCTCATTTTCCTAAACCAGATGAAAAAATTGATGCTACTAGTGAGAACCATTTTTCAGGAGGGGTTACTGCTAATTTTTTAGTTGCAGTTGCACGGCAAGGCGCATCTTGTGGATTTATTGGTGCTGTCGGTGATGATTCTTATGGAGACTTTTTGATTCAAGATTTTAAAAAAGAAATAGTAGATACATCCTATACGATAAAAAAGAAAGGTAAAAAAACACCCGTAAACTTCATTTTTATTGCTAAAGGGGAAAAGACCATAATTCAATCACCTCATATGCAAACCACAAAAATCGAGATTACTGATTTAGATGAGAATTATATTGCTGAATCAAAACTTTTACATACTACAATAATTCATCCAAAAATTACAGAAAAAGCAATAAGTATAGCAAAAAGAAATGGTGTTAAGGTAAGTATTGATCTCGAGTCTCAAATTGCTCAGAGAGGCTACGACAATTTAAAAAATATTTTATTAAATGCAGATATTTTAATCCCTAATAAAGAAGGGGCAAAATCTATAACAAACACTACAACTCCTAAAGAAGCTGCCAAGATTTTAATAAAAAAAGGAATTCCTATTGTAATAATAACAATGGGAGCGAAAGGAGCGTTAATAACAACAGAAAAATTTCAAAAACAGATACCCACTTTTAATGTGGAACAAATTATCGATACTACAGGGGCAGGTGATACATTTAATGGCGCATTTTCAGTGGCTTATTGGATTAAAGGATGGGATATAGAAAAGGCTTGTAGATATGCTAATGCTGCAGCATCTTTAAAAATTCAAAAATTAGGTGCTAGAACAGGAATGCCTATTGAAAAGGAATTAATGAAATTTTTAAAAGAATATGAAGATCCATTATTTTAATTATATTTCAACTAAAAATATTATTGAAATATATTAAAAAAACCTTAATTCTTTAATTAAAACCATAATGAATTATTTTAATTAATAATTAAGATAACATTTATTACTTAGATAGTACTATCCAGAAACCCTTTTTCTAAGCTCCAAATTTTAAGAAGATACAGACTTAAAAAAAAAAATATGATCTAAATAATATGATTATGATTTGGACCTAAAGGAATTTAAAGATATCTAAGTATAATATATGCATGGCACATCAGATAGTACTATCCGAGGGGCATCAAGAGAGCATAAGATGAAATAATTATATTAAAAGTAATAAGAATTACAAAAAAGCGTATAAGAATTTTTAAAAAAGATTCCGATTAAACAAATTTTAACCAATTATAAGAGTTATATTCTTATATTTATGTGGATTTTTTATTAAATTTTCAAATTCTTCAACATAATTTTCAAAAAAACTTTTTTCTTTAAATTTTTTATTAAACGGCCAAATTCCGATTAAAATATCCCCTAGACCTTTAGTATTTCCGATTAAAAATCCTGATTTTTTTCCATCAGTTTTAAAAGTATAGAGAAGTACAAAATAATAATGAAATTTAAAATCTAAAGAATCATTTCTAATTTTTAGAACTTCTTCAATATTTTGAAAAGTTATAATATTTGGATTATTTTCACTCATTTTTTTTAATTCTAAAATTAATTTTAAAGGAACCTTTATGGGTTTTTTTAATAAAATATTTTGAAAAGTTAGGGAAGATTTATTCTTCTCACTTGTTTTACTACCTTTAAAGATTACCTTATAATTTATAGAACTCATTGAAATTACAAAAAAAATTTTTTAAAAATTGTCTTATTCTACAATTGAAATATTTTCCTCAGGAAATCCCATATTAATTAAGAATTTTTTCATTTTAAATCGATGATCGCCTTGTAGCTCAACTTCATTTCCTCTTACAGTACCACCAGATGCACATATTTTTTTTGCTTTAGTTAAAATATCTTTTAAGTTTACTTCAAAGTTTCCTTGAAATGTAAGAACAGTCACAACCCGCCCCCATTTTCGTCGATCGTTAGAAATTAGAATTTGCTGATCATCTTGACCTAAGCCATCACAGATACATAATTCTTTAGGGAAACTACATAATGGACAAATATCTTCGTCTTTAATACTAACTTTTCACAACCGTTCTTAATAAAAAAAAAATTAAATATAGTACTAAAAATAATAGATTAAAATCTTTTAAAAATCTTTCATCTTGAAAAATTAATAGATAAAAGATAAAAAATATTTGATTTTAGAGTAAAAAAGAATTTTCTAAAAAAATATAAACTTAAAGATTTTTATTATTATAAATAAGAAGATTAAGAGTATAAAAATATGCAAAGTTCATGGATCTTTAAAGTAATTGTAGCAGGAGCAGGTGGTGTTGGTAAGACAGCAATGATAACCCGTTATTGTACGGGTAAATTTGAAGAAGGTTATAAAATGACTATAGGTGCAGGTTTTCATACGAAACAAGAAACACTTGATACAGGAGAGGCTGTCAAAATGCAATTATGGGATTTTGCTGGCGAACGGCGATTTAGAGAGTTATTACCAGAGTATTGTAAAGGAGCTAGTGGAGGCTTTATCTGCTTCGATATAACTGATTATGAGACATTTAAAGAGATTCCAGAATGGTTAAAAATAATAAGACAAAGAGCAGGTTTTATTCCAATAATTCTTATGGGAATGAAATGGGATTTATCTGACCATGAAGTTGATTTTGATATGGCTAATGAATATGCTGAAAAAGCAAAATGCAATCAATGTGTATTTTGTTCTTCAAAGGAAAATGTGAACATTCCTGAATCATTTCAAGCGATGGCGAAATGGTTAATTTATTATGCTAATTTACCGGAAGATAAATAATAAAAGAATTATTCTTATTAATTTTAATTAATAATCGTATAATATAAGTCTAAATTAAGATAATTCATAAGTTATATTCGTCTTTTTTAATAAATATGATTCCGTTATATATTTTTATTGTTTCAACTGTTCGTTGAAATTTTATAAAAATCTATAATTATTTGATTAAATGTTAAGTTATTTGTAGGAAACGAAAAAATAAAAGTTTTTTCTACTGAAAGATATCACGAGCATATCACACCCTAATATTACCACGATAATACACCTTCTTAAATATGGACTTTAAGAC
>JAEOTJ010000308.1 GCA_016839905.1 Promethearchaeota archaeon
GCAATTATCAAAATACATTTAACAGATACATCCATTACAAAAATGGAAGTTCAAGATATTACTCGCGAAATCTATATATCACCATGGGGTGTTATAAAGGTTAAAGAGAATATTGTACTTCATAATCTTGGCCTATTAGATATCTATTCTTTTAAATTTAATATTCCTGGACCAGCAAGAAGCGTAAAAGTTTTTGATTATCTTGGTGAGATATTAGGAATGGAAATTGTACCTGAAAGTAATTACACGCATTTAGAATATAAGGAATTAATAATAGATCTATCTGAGAATCGTGTAAGAATCGTCCGAAATTCTAAAGCTTCATTTTCAATTGAATATTTTCTACCTTGGGAGAAGTATAACTCTTTTGATTGGTTTCGAGAGTCTGTTTTTATGGATATACACACATCTGTTTTTGAATTTTTAGGTAAATCACAAACTATTAAAATATTTATTGATGGTTGCTACAAAATAGAATCAATTACTGATCCTCCAGATGCTATTGAATATTCTAATGGGATAACAGTATTAATTTATGAATCTGATTATGTTTGTTCTTTAGAAAGTCATCCTATCCAATTCACATTTATAATCGATTCTTTTGATTTTTTACTACGACCTATTGTTCTTATGCTTGTTATCTCCTTTCTAGCTTCCGCTTTCGTTTTAGTTATTAAAAATAAAAAAGAAGAAGAAGTTTATGGAATTATTAGGAAAGAGTTTCTACCCTTAAATGAAATTCGAGAATTTACTTCATTATATGAAGAAAAAACCGCATTAGTTTTAGAAATAAGAAACGCAATTGAAGGTGCAAAGCGTAAAAAAATTCCTAAAAAGAAGTCTAAAAGTATTATAACGAGAAATACTTCAAAAATGATAGAAGTTGAAAATGATTTATTTCCATTTAAAAAAATAGTACAGGAAACAAATGATACTTTTAAATCGATCATAGAAAATCTAGAAACATTAGAAGCTGAAAGAGATACTATTAAAGATTCATTAAATCTCTTAGAAACTCGATATAAACAGGGAAGATTACCTTCTAGAGAAACTTATATGAAATTAAGAGATAATTTCTTGAAAAGAAGGAATAAAATTGATAGAACAATTGATAAGAAAATTCAACAATTAAGAAGTTATTTACTTTAATTTCTTTTTTAGAGGTGATTGAGTTAAAACCTTGGCTATTTGATATTTTGGCTTGTCCTATTGACAAGCATTTTCCCTTAAAGTTATTTATATTTTCTTTTAATAATGATGATGGGGAATTTCAATTATATTTAAATTTATATGATGAAAGAGACCTATCCCTTATTAAAAAAGATAATGTTATTCAATTTGAAATCGCTGATAATGAAGAAGAAATGCTCGTAAGAGATAATATTATTATTGAAAAACAATCCTTAACAAAATATATTAATCTTATTATTTCTAGTATTGATGAGTTAAATAATATTTATAATAAAACCACAAGTAAAACCAGTATTAAATGCTTTAATTTAATTACATCAGAAATTAAGGAAAAAATCTTAGATTTTTCTAAGAATTTTAAAATAAATCAAATTGAAGATATTTTGCCTGAATTATCTTTCATAAATAAAATTAAAATAGATGTTGAAATCGAAACTGGATTGTTATTTTGTGATAAATGCCTACGTTGGTTTCCAATTATAGAGACCATCCCACAAATGCTCCCAGATGAATATCGAGATGAAAAAAAAGATGTTGATTTTTTAAATGCTAATAAAAAATTATTAGAAGAAGAATTTTTAAATAAAAATCTAAAACCATTTAATATTTATATATAAAACAATTAAGATATTTACTAAAATAGCTCTGTGGTGTAGCGGCCAAGCATCGAGGGCCTTGAACCCTTTGACCCAGGTTCGAATCCTGGCAGAGCTAATCTTTATTTATATATGATATTAAAAATTTAAAAAGAATTTTAAATAATAAATATTTTTAATCTTTAAATTAATAATTGGCTAAAAAATCTAATTAATTGAAAATTTAAATGATCTATATATCTGAATTAAATTGGGGCTTTTATGAGATACTCTTTTTAATCATCATATTTGCTATTGGATTTTCTTTAACTCTAATAATTATCCCTTATATTATAAAGCTAATGAAGAAAAAAGGATTCATTGGTTTTGATATTCATAAAAATACTCGTCCAGAGGTCGCTGAATCTGGAGGGCTTAGTATATTAATAGGATTTTCGATTGCATCAATATTTTTAATATTTTTTTTTCCACAGTTTTTTAATGAGATTTTAATTTTTCTCTTAACAGTGTTATTAGCTGGAGCAATAGGATTTATTGATGATGTAATAAAACTTAGATCACGCTATAAGATGATATTAATAATATTTGCAGGGAGTCTTATTTTTATTACAAATTATATTGGATTTATTCACATAGAATCTCCAACCATTCCTATTCTTGGAAAAATGAGATTAACAATCATATATCCTTTAGTGGCTCCTTTAATTGTTGCCGTTTTTGCAAATACAGTAAATATGCTTGAAGGATATAATGGCGAAGGGACTGGTACTTGTCTAATTGCAGTATTATTTATATTTATTTGTGGATTAATTTTAAATTCTGCAATAGCGATATTGTTTTGTACTATTACAATTGCGGTTTTAATACCTTTTTTCATTTACAATAAGTATCCCGCAAGGATTTTCCCAGGAGATATCGGTACATTAAGTATTGGTGCAATGATTGCGTGTATTGCATTGTTTGGATCTCTCGAGGCTGTTGTTTTTTCAGCACTTTTAATTCACATTTTTAATAGCTTTTATGTATTATATTCGGTTAGGGGTTTTTTTGAGAGCTCTAAAATTCTAGAAAACAGGAGTGATACTATATTATTAGAAAATGATCAGATAATGGCGTCAGATCAAAAGAAAGCGGCATTATCTTTACCAAGATTAATATTAGCAAAAGGACCATTATCAGAACCTCAATTAGTTAAAAATTTTTTTGTCATTTCAATAATATGTGGCTTTTTATCTATAATAACCGCTTTATTAATTGCATGGACCATAGGAACTATTAGCTTTCCAATTGTAATAATTATAATTATTAGTTTTATTGTACCGATAATCCTTTTAATGTATTATTTTCCTAGAATTAGGGGAGTTGTAGTTTTAATGTTTATATTGTTCATTTCAGGGATTGTCCTCATGTTTATTATAAAAACCATTATAATGCCGGCATCCCTTCCACATATAAAATTAATTTGGATTGAAATCCCGTTGAATTTAGTCGTTGTTTTCTTAATTGTTGTCTCGGGTTTAGGTTTATGGTACCTTATTTCCATCCAATATTTCTGGATTGAAATTAAAAAAATGAAATCATTAAAAGATAAAAAATCAAACAAATAGTAAATCATGGATCTTAAATAGCGAAGTTAAAAATCTAAAAAAAAATTCTTATTCTTTATATAATTTTTAACTTTAAATTATATCTTTGAATAAATTTATAGAATTTTATATTGATTAATATAAAAAATTAATAGTAAGTTAAAAGAAAGGTATTTTCATTGAAAAAAAACCTAAGATACTCATTATTATTTATTTATATATTTTGCTCAATAGCATTATTTTACTTATTTGGGTTTATTTTAAATCAACCGGATTGGAACCTCATTCTAATAGATTTGACCTTTTGGATTTGTATATCATTATATCTATTCACTATTAATGAATTTTATCATTGGGCAAAAAATGGGCGTCGCAGTGAGATGAGTGACCTTGTTGCTCTTGGATTCTTCTTTTTCATTATTTTCTTTTTTACGAGAGATTTGATGACCTCAATGATGGGAGCATTCTCTATATATTTATGGATGGGAATTGTAGAATTGAAAGATTATCCTGTTATTAATAAAATATTGATTATTTCATTAGTTACTTATAATGTTATTTTTATAGCGGGATTGATATCTGCATACTTAGGAGACCCATTTATCCTTAATACAACCTTCGCATTTTCCATTTGGATTATTCTTGGCTTAGGTTTTTTATTGTTTGGTAGAAAATATATAATCGTTTGGCGTTTTATGTCTCCAGCATATTTAATGTTATTCTTGTATATAATTGCTTGGTTAGCAGTTGGATTTATAAATCAATATACTCCTATAAATTTTTCTCAATTTATTGATTTTAGTAATTTTACTCTAATAGATTTGATATTAAACATATATTTCGTTTTGATTTTAGTAAATTGGGCTATCTATTTTATTTCGGGACCAATATTGGATAAAATGTTGGGGATTAAAAGGCTAAAAGAAGATAGAATATTAGATATCGTAGAAGATGTGAAAAAAAATGTTGGAATTAAAGGGAAAGTGAAAGTGGGCTTTGGAAAATATCCAATTTTAAACGCAATGGCTTATGGTTCGGTTTTTGATAAAAGAATAGCAATAATTGCTGAAGATACTCACCAAATTCCTGAAGATGAATTAAAGGGAATTGTTGCTCATGAATTATCACATACAAAGGGAAAGCATACACTTATTCTTACATTTATTACGACTGGAGATTTAATTATGCGCATGTTGCTTGGATTGCCTGCCACTTATTATGATTACACTTTTGGAGAACCACGTATTCCTATGATTAGTTTTATTTTTTTAAATTTCGGAATTTATATGTTACTTTATATTTTTGTTAGGATATTAGAAGGTAAAGCAGATTTAATGACAAAAAAAGCAGGCTATACTAATGAGTTAGCAAAAGCACTTTACAATTTAGAAAGTTTTTACGCCACAGGAAGGGAGATCGGCTTAAATACAATGCTTTTATGTGAAGAAAAGATCACTCGCGACAATCAATTAATAGATTATATAGATACTGCAAAATATATTAATCTTTCGATGATAAGACCTTCAAGAGCATCACTTTTGGGTAACTTTTTAAATTCTCATCCTCCTACATACTTTCGAATCGCAGCATTATTAGGTGATGATTTAATGCCTGGTAAAGAAGCTATTCTTCCTTTTATTTGCTTAAAAAGGTCAAAACAAAAAAAATATGCAAAAAAATTCGAAGAACCACGTGAAAAATTTAAAATCATCGCAAACGATAAATTTAAAGAGTTTTTTGAAATAAAAGATGTATCTGAATTAATGAAAAACTTCAATAGAAGAGAGAGATTTAGATATATCCTTAAAAAGGATTTTATATTTAAACATAAAATTACAGATGAAATAATAATTGGTAAGTTAGAAGATATTAAATTTATTGATGATATTTGTAATATTGATCAATATATTATTTCTGATTTAAAAACTAATGAAAAACATCATCTAAACGCCTTATATTACACATATACTCAAATAGATTTAAATGAAATATATTTCTTTAAAAATGACACTCCATTGTTTTTAAATCATATTGATTTGAATCAACAAAAAACTGATGGGAATTATGTTTTTATGGATAAGGATAGTAATAAAATTCTAAAACCGATAAATAAAACAAGATTACCAAATTCAGTACAAATTCTTAAAGATTTTAAAGACCATGATATATTCTTTAAATTAAAAGGCACATTAAACATCTATAAATGTAATAACATTATCTCAGCTGATAATCTTGATAATTATGAATTAGAACTTATTAATTTGAGAAAAAATGAAGATCCAAATTTGATAAAAATTAAATTAGAGGATTTAATTATCCGTCCCAAAAATATTTTTTTCTCAATAAGTAGAAATATTGAATTTCGACAATCTGAAATTGCACTCTTTAATTGGTTATTAAATAATCAACCTCGTTCGTTTATATATCTTAAAAAACCAGTAAATAACTTAGAAATTGGATATATTCAAAAATATAATATAAGTCCTAACCCTAAAAATTTTAAGCAAATATATAATGAAGACCAAAGCAAATATACCCCCAATAAAGAAAATGTCATTAGCGATGAATCTAGTAAAAATGAGTTTATAATCATAAAAAATATATTTGGAAATGAAAAAAAAATCCCATATAAAATATTAGAAATAATATCTTTTGAATATAATACTGCTATGATTCAAAAGAAATCAGAAACATCTATTTTCACCAAGTTCAGCTATAAAATCTTAAAGAAGTTTAAACCACAAAAAGTTTTATCTCTTAATAAAGTTTAATTTGAATGCAAATTTCTAAAGATTTATAATGGTAAGTATGCCAAAGAAAATTAAGAACTTGCTTTACTTATTACGAGTAAGGCAGTATTATAAGAACGGTTTAATTTTTGTAGGTTTATTTTTCAGTCTTAACATTTTAGACTTTTCTTATTATATTACTGTTTTTCTTGGCTTCATCTTATTGTGTTGTGTATCTTCTATTAATTATATTGTAAATGATATTATAGATATTGAAAAAGATAAAAAACACTCTGAAAAATTACCAAAAAAACCACTTGCCTCAGGAGAAATTTCAATATTTGTCGCTTTTTTAATCATAGGTATATTAGCTGCTATTATAATTATAGCAATAATCATTTTTCTTCCGAATTGGGCTTTTATCTTTATGCTTGTATTGCTATTTATTACTGGACAATGTTACAATCATTTCTTTAAGGATATTGCTTTTGCAGATCTTGTAGTTCTTTCATTAGGTTATTTATGGAGGGCTCTTGCAGGAGTTGTATTAACAGAAGTGTATATTTCACCTTGGTTGTTGCTTGCGATTTTTGAAATTGCCATGTTTCTCTCAATCGCGAAAAGACAAGGAGATTTAGAATTACTTGGAGAAAAATTTGCTAAAGAACATAAAAAAATCTATGAACATTATTCAGTCGAATTATTAAAACAATTTCAGACGATTATTACAAGTTCAATATTTATTACTTGGACATTATATTTAATTATAAGATTCAATTTATTTTCAGGCGATGCATTATATGTAAGAGATTATATTGTCTTTATAACAGTTCCGCTTTTATTATATATTATTATGCGTTATTTGTATTTAATTTTAGAAAAACCAGAAGTCGCAAGGAGCGCAGAAAAGGTTTTCACTGATAAAGGAATATTGATTGCCGGAGGCATCCTTTTTGGTATTTTAACATATGCTTTTTATTATGATGAATTAATTGAATTTTTAAAAGCAATGTTTCCATAATAGGTTTGGAGAAATTTGTCAGCCATTAAATTGGATTTACATGTTCATACGATATATTCTGGAGACTCTCTTATAACTATAAAAGATTTATTAAAATATGCTAAAATCAAGGGATTAGCAGGATTTGCTATAACAGACCATAATACTTTAAAAGCCTACCATATTCTTAAGAAAAAGGCTCAAAAAGAACAGCTCATTATAATTCCAGGTTTAGAAATTGAGACTCATATTGGTGAAGTGATTGGATACTTTATAGATGATGATTTTAAATTAAAAAAAGATGAAAAAGATTTTTTTAATATTGTAGAAAAAATAAGGGATCATAATGGGTTGATTGTAGTGCCTCATCCATTCGATTTCTTAAGAAATAATCACCTAAAAATGAGTTTTTTAAGTGACAAAATAATTAAAAAATACATTAATGGTATAGAAATCTTAAATTCAAGAATTATATTCAAATCATGCGTTAAAAAAGCAAGAAAATTTAAAAATAAATACCATCTCTTTGAAACGGGAGGTTCAGATGCTCATACTATTAAGGAACTCGGAAATGCTTACACATTAATTAATGACATCTCTGATTTTTCTCTAGAAAGCATAAAAAAAAACCTACTGGCAAGAAAATCAAGAAGTTTAGGAAAATTATCAAGCCCCTTAGTGCATGCCATAACTGTAATGAATAAAATAAAAAAAGGATTATATTTTTAAATAAATGATTATGCCTATAAAACCTCAGATTTTTATAGTGAAAACAACACCCAAGACGGTATTAGAAGATTATATGAAATTAATGCATTTACCAGGAAAATGTTTAAATTTAATTTAAAAATAATCCTTTTTCTTTGTTTTAACTTTCTTTTTTTAAACTTGATCTTCTCGCATGGCGTCCAGTAAAATAAAAATATCATTCTTGATAAAATCCCCTAAGTTTAAGAGACGTAAATCTATAATATATATTTAAACTAAATTTAGTGGAATTATTAATTGAACTACTCGCCCTTAAAAGGGCGAGATTCCTTTTTCCTCGAAAACTGCCTAAAAAGATTCCGAAAAATCTCTTTAGGTCTTACATTTTCTCCAAAGGCGTGACTTCCCGTCGTTCCAACGGTAGATATATCCTCATGGATAATCATA
>JAEOTJ010000309.1 GCA_016839905.1 Promethearchaeota archaeon
TTATGGTAAAATGTTTATTAATATTTTTAATTTTTAATATATTTGGCAAGCCCTCAACGGAATCAATGATGATAGGGTCATTAATTTGACCAGATCCTTTCCATCCGTGTTTTTTTTTAAGCTTTTCAATATTTCTATTTTTAATCGTGAGTTTTTTTACTTCAAACATATTCAAAACAAGGAAATTTTTTTGTGTGATTTATTCAAGATCCTTTAGCAAACTAATTTTTTATAACTTTTCTTATTAAGAACCATTAAATTTTTATCCAATAAATTCTATTATTCTTTATTTTTTTTACAATATTCAATATATTTTTGAGCGTGATTCGCTTCTCCAATTTGATTGATTAATTCTTGAGGGAAATCATTTAGACATAATTCAATGATCTTTAAGTTTTCAAGATGGTCTAAACCTTCGATTTTTGGAAAATGATTATCAATCAAGTGAAGACTTTCAATACTATTGGGTAATTCTAATGCTAAGGCTTTCATGTCATTAAAATGATTACCCTCCAAGTTTATATATGTTAATCTTGACAACCCTTTAAGCCCCTTGATCTCAGTTAATAAATTATAAGATAAATCTAAACCTTCTAAATTTCTAAGATATTCAAGATTGCTTATACTACTAATCATGCTACTACTCAATTTCAAGAATTTTAACTTAGTTAGGCTCTTGAAACAATCAATTGAGTGGATATTACTGGATTCATAATCTATCTCTTCAAGGTTTATCAATTTACCAATTACTACGGGATTTTTAATCTCTGAAGCAGACATACTTAACTTTTTCAGATGAGGGAAGAATATGAGGCAATTCAGTTCAAGTAGAGTCCATTCAACTCCATATAGCCATACTATATGGCCTTTTGGATTAAGTCTAACTGAGTCGAATGTTGAAGTATAAATGTGTTCATGATCTTTAACAACTTGAAAGTTGCTTCCGTGAATTTTTTCAAGAAGTTCCAATCCAATTGCCTCGTGAGGATCAATTCTTGGTAAAAATTTTTTCCCTAATAGATTCTTTAATGGTTCTAAATGTTTATCTTTAATCAAATGAATTAACTGTATCTTGACACCCTCAGAAATATCAGAATCTAAGAGTTTATTGATGATTTTTAATAAATCATTTGAATTATAATTAAAATCTAATAAATTGTTTAAAATATCTATTTTTTGATTTTCCTCTTTACTTTCTTGAATGGTTTTAATGAATTCTTCAATAAGAACTTCTATTGAAATTTGATTTGTTTTATAATTATCAATTATATCTTTTATCATTAATTTCTTCATCTTAATATTAATATAGAAACTCAAATATTTAAATATTTTTTTTTTTCACGAAACTTTGGACCATCAGATGTTTTATCTTATATAAAATCAAGAGATCAAACAAATAAAAACTGAGATTACCATACTCTTCGTACCTGCTTCGATTTAATTAAGTTTAATTTTGACTGGGGGGGCTATTTATTTTTAATTTTCATGTGAAAATCTTGTTCAGTCTCATATTGATCTAAGATATTTTAAGAATTTCAATAATGATCTAAAGTTAAAAAGGTGAAAACTAATGATTGTATCATTTAAATCACGATTTAAAGCAAAGACTTAAATATAAGTACTTCTTTATTAATATTAAGATGAAGGAAGCATCGTTTATTAATATTTATGAGGATTATCTGAGTGGTAAGTTAGATAAGGAGAACGCCAAGCAAAAATTAATCTCCTTCATTAATGATGAAAGTGATAAAAAAGAAAAAGTAGAAGCCATTAAGGTATTCTATAAAATTAAAGTCCAGCACCATGAATTCGACTGGTCTAATAACACGTTTTACCTTGCTGATTTTACGACAGATGAAATGGAGTCTTTTCTAAGCGGCTTTAGCGACGATCTTGAAAACTCAAGGTTTTTAGAAATGTGGGAGTGTTTAGCAGGTGATTTGATTAAATGTTGGGATCCAACTCATAAATTAATAGGTAGAGTAATCATACAAAAAATGGTGAAACATCATAATAATGACATGTCCTTGTGGCAAAAACTTGGGAGCGCATATAAAGATAGTAACGAGCATGAAAAATCCGAAAATGCTTATAAAGAGGCCTTAAAAATCGAACCTGAGGATTTTAATAATTGGGAATACTTGCTTGAGCTCTATAGAGCGAAATATTCTAACTTGGATGATGCGGTAATAGCACTTAAGAATACATTAAAGGAATTTGTAGATTATACAAATTATTGGGATGAGTTTATCGAATTTTTGGCGGGAAGGGATCTCTTTATTAATATAATATTGGAAAAATCAACTCCTAATGAAATTAACGATGATTATGTAAGTGGTAAGTTGGACAAAGAAAGTGCCAAGCAAAAGCTAATCATAATCATAGAAAAAGAACTGAATAGACAAGTGAAAATAGAAGCTATTAAGATATTTTATAAAATTACAGTTGAGCACCACGAACTCGAGTGGCTCTATAATACGATGTACATGGATAATTTTGGTAAAGATGAATTTAGAACCTTTCTAAATGAAATAAATGATGATCTTAAAAAACCTGAGGTTTTAGATGGATTGCATTGTTTAGCTGGTGATTTAATTGAATGTGGGAATCCAAATCATGAAAAAGAAGGCATATTAATCTTAAAAAAATTGTTAAAATATCATAGTAATAACATCTACCTGTGGCAAGAACTAGGAAGTGTTTATAAAAATCTTTACAGGTATGAAAAAGCAGAGAGAGCCTATAGAGAAGCTATCAAAATTGTTCCTGAGGATTTAGATAATTGGGAGTATCTTTATTGCTTATTTTATGATAGTGGGGATATTAACAATGCGATTAAGACGTTAAAGACTTTATTACAGTTAGATCCTGAAATAATGAAAAATTGGGCTCGCCTTTTAAGGTTCTATATTAAAAAATGGGAGTTGGGAAAAGCATTTCAAACCATCGATTCTGCGCTAGAACGTGAGACAAATTGGACAGGAATGATCGAGAGACCTTTAATCGAGGAATTTTTATACAGAATACTTAATAGTAACGAAGAGGAGTATTATAAACAAAAAGCCCAGGAATATTTACATAAATTAGATTTATATATTGATACTTAATCTTTCTCGTCCCGTCTTTTCTTATCTCTAATAGAGACTTTCCAAGCAGCATATATGATAGAGACATTTAAAGAGATAAGTATAAAGATTATCAAAGACAGCATCAAGGAATCACTTCTAAAATCCACGACTTTTAGTCTAATGATGTACTCTGATTCATAATTAGAGGAGTCTTGAGAATAGATCCATGGAATGATGAATTCATACAAGAAATTATCTGGTGGGTTTCTAAAAGGTACTTTAAATGATTCTCCTACGGTAAAAGCGAACTGATCATTATCATTTCTATTAAAATATCTCTTTCCATACGATTCATGATACGTTGGATCACAAGGAATCCATCCCTCTTTTACCGTTTCATAATGATCTAATGATGAATACGGTTATCCACTCAACACGCTTTAGTTAATGTTATTGACCACTATTTTAAATGCTTTAACGTAAAATCACGGTGTCCCCTTGCCCAGATGCAATTAAATCCACCCTATTAAAAAAGATTGACTCCTACATCTTGAAAATCTTGATCAATTCAATATCGGACTTGAGAATGACAATATTAGTGAGCCCTGATCTAAATAAAGAAAATTACATCTATGTTCAAGCATCCCATTTTAAGGACTTTGAAATTCAATACTTGTACTGATAAACCTCGTGAGCTGTGTTAAGGCTAGTTATATTGGTGTTGTTTTAAATTTTTCCAAAATTGAATTAAAAACAGGTTTCATCGTATTAAACCAACTTTCATCAATAAGAGTACTCTTTATTTCCTTCTCAATATGAATATAATTCCGGAAATCACGTAAATGTGATTGAATAAGCTCCCATCTTCTCTTTTCGTTAAAAATATTATGCATTATTGCTACTTGAACATAATTCCAGAAATTTGAATTTTTTTTCTTTACTGTATTTCCTTTATTGTCCAACGGTGCTATATTTTTTTTATTACAATATCTTATAAGCAAGAATTCTATAATTGCACCCATAGCAACCATACAATATTTATAGTTTTCATTTTTCTCAAATTCAACTAAAGATAAAAAATTATTTCGTAGGATCATACATTCCTTATTATTTTTAAAATATTTTGATAAATGAGTTGAAATTAACGTATTTTTAATATTATCTAGAATTTTCAACAGGATACCTTCTTTTGAATTCTCTGGAATTATAGAAGATATCCCACCTTCATCTTCAAGCATCTCTTGGACTAATTGAATATATACAAGTAATAACTCCTTAATTGTTGTTGCCCTTTCAAGAATATCCTCATCATTATCATCACTTAAAAAATACAGTTCTAGTGAGATCGGAAGGGCATAAAAAATCCCATTTAAATCAGATTTCTTTGAGCTACTTATTAATAAATAATTATTGACATCTAAACTATTAATTTCTTCTTGCATTCTCGCAGAATTTGCTTTTAACCACTCATAGACTTTATTAGATTTGAAATCATCTAGATTTTTCTCTTTATAGAACCTTCTCTCTGATTTAATAAATTTTTTAATAATTTTCAAATATTTTTCTGCCCGTTCTAAAGATCTCTTATAGTTAATTGACATAATTATTCCCTCATTTTTGATTTTAATATATAATTAATCTTTTACTCTATATATTTAAATATTATTACCCTCTCATAGATTTTACAAACTATATAAAAACTAAGTTCTTAAGTGAAAATTTAACCTGATATGAGTTTATTACTAAAAAATAAGAGTGACCTTAATTCTTATTCTAATAAAGTCGAAATAAGTGTTATTAGACAAATTTCTATTGATTTTCTATTGACCTTAATATCAATTTTTGAAGATAAGAAAAAATTTTTTTCAGGATTTTTTCCCAAATATAAAAAATTTAAAGTGATAGTTATATTTCTTCTTTTAAAAATTTCATAAAAATATAGATGTTAAAGATAGAAATAGTTATCAAAAAATATATTAAATTTATAATAGATATACCTTGTACTCTTGGTGGTAAAGAGAA
>JAEOTJ010000071.1 GCA_016839905.1 Promethearchaeota archaeon
ATAAATATCGGGCCACCATATATCAGTAGGTTCAACGAAAAAGTTCAGCTGTAGGCGATTTCTAGCATCAATCGCAGTACCTAGATGGGGTTCAATACCAATGTATTCTTCATGTTTATCTTGACTTGGTTCCATGCCATCTATAGCTTTAACATATTTTTCACTTGCTTTATAGAAATGAGGATAACTTAGATAGACAGGTGACCACCTCAATGGGGCTAAATTAATAAATTCATTATGTTGGGCATAGGCAGGATTCTCTTTCCACATATCGTCCGTGAATTGGAACTTAAGCACAGGTATGTCCTTAACGACATAATCTCCGGCATATTCAAACTTTGCTGCTCTCATCATTTTAGAGTCAAATATTTCTAAAGTTTCATCTTTAGTAATACCTGGATGGAATTGCGAACCAGTGCATCCTTTTAATTCGCTAGGTTCGGGCCAAGCATTTTCATATTTAACATCATTATATGAAACAAGCTGACCTACTTTATCAATATTTCCTTTTCCATGTCCCGTATAAACCTTGTATTTTTCTATAATTTGTAAATTTTTTCCATCATCTTCCTCTGACAATCCACTTATATATGCTTCATCATAACTAGCAGCAGTTCTAAAGAAACCAACGTGTGCTCTAGCTCTTTGATATTCTAATTTTGACTGGTTGATAATCCCATCAAAAGCAGAAAAAAGCCATTCATGAATAGTTCGTTGAGCTAAGAAACCACCATCATAATTTTCAAAAGCCCATAATGCGATATTATACATCCAACCATAACCAAGGTCACCTTTCTTCTTATTGCGGTAGGCACAATTATTAGGGAATTCTTCCATAAGACTTCGGTAAATCCAAGGAGCAATTAGGTCGTCTATAACGTCATCTGTGATGCCAGACTCTGAGGGAAAGTCATAAAATTCAGTTGTAAATTTACTTTTAATAAAATTTTTACTGGCAGTTTTTTCTCCACTGGTTGCATCAATAAGACCGGCAAGCTTAAACCAATGCTCGGTAGTAGCATCCTCTGGATTATCTGGATTATAAGTAAGGGAACCTTCCCTATCTGGATCCCATAACGCATCAGCGAGTCGATTAACAGCAATATCCCTAGCAGGATCGTTTTCATATCCCCAGTCAAAGGTAGTCATGTTCAAATCATCTGGACGAGATTTCCCTGCCCCTGAGGCCCATTTAGCAGGATCTTTTCTACCATCAATATCAATATCTCCAACAAAATCCTGAGGATCATTAACACCAATCCCAAAGAGTTCACCAGTGTTTGGATCTAACCATAAAAAATCTAATCCCTCTATAAAAAGTTCTACCATGGGCATTCGATCTCGCATCCATTCACTATTGAATACTTGATTAGGCTGAGGCATGATAACTGCTGAAACCCCATCCCATTGTGCTTTTATTACCTCTTTATTCTCCAGCAATTCAAGTGCTGTTGTTACGAGGGCTTCCTCTCTCATTCGTCGCATCATTTCAGGAAACATTGTTTGAAATAATCCCATCTCAGCATTTTCATTAATTGCTTTCATGGTTCTTAAAGTTCCTAAATAACCCGGATTTACGTTTTGTATTGTATCTTTGTAAATATTAATGTTAGGAGCGGATTCATTTCTCCACCATGTATATCTTGGAAATACTTCATACGTAATTATAGAATCATCATCATTCCATTCAACCGTTTCGGGATTCTTAATATTAGTTAATGCAAAAGCAAATGGTCCTACTTCTTTTAATTTTGGTTTTATACCAGTTATAAAATCAAATATTTCGGAATCTTCATCACTAAGATCTCCCGAAAGATCTCCCTCTATATCATATAAATAGAAATAAACCTTCTGTGTGGGTGCAGCTGAAGTATCTATGAATGCTTTCCATTTTTGACTCTCTATAGCTTTATCCTCTGATGAAGGAAGCGTAATATATTCTTTAATGCCTTTATCAATTAGCTTTTGAACGATATCCTTTGTTACAGAACTCATCGGAATTAATCCAATTCCAAGGATTACTAAGCCTATTGCGAGAACCATTTTTCCCGTGCTTGGTCTCTTAACGTTAGTAACATGTTGTACAGAGCTATATTTTGGATTATATTTCATTCTCTTCACTTAGGTTTTTAATTTAGATTTTATTTAAATAATTTAGAATATGATTTCAATTTAAATTCTTGTATTTTATTGTGTATTCAATATATATATATAATTTTCTCTCATTTGAAATCTTTATTAAGAGTTATATTGAAATCTTTAATATTCTTTATTAATATCTTAATTAATTCATTATATAAAAAGAATTAAGGTGCAGATTTTCCCATTAATTCATAATTTAATTAAATAATGAAAGAATTAATCCAATTTTGTATAAAATAGAATTTTCCTTAAAAATATTAATAAAAATATAATTTAATAACGTTTTTTTTGTTTGCACTTAAGGAGACTAATTCTTATTTTTTCTTGATGATATATATTATTATAGTAGATCAAAATTTTTTTAAATTATTTGATTTAATATGTCAGACATTCAAGAGGACTTAGTTAATTTAATAATAAGATTATTAAGTAAATTTTTAGAAGGAAAAATAAGGGAATTACCAATTAAATATAGAAGAAATCCAAAAATTTTTCATTATTATAATGAAATAGTTCGAAATTGGAGTAAATTGAACTTTATCATTAATAAAACCATGCGAGCTTTAAACAAGCCAGAAATAAAAACTACTCTCGAGAGGGCTAAATTTCTATATATCACATGCCGAATTTGCTGTGAAAATGCTTCTAATAACGCAATTAAAGATGAACTTAACACTTCGATGATAAAAGAGATGGATAAATTGCGGACTTTTTCTTGGGAAAAAGCTTTGGTTGGTAAATCAAATGAAGAACGATTAAGTATAAAAGAAGCAATACCAAGCTTTTTCATCAATAACCTGCTACAAGTTGTTTCATTCGAGTTTATAAAAGAAAATATTCGAATGATGAATGATAGAAATCAACAAGAGTCGGTTTCCGTCCGTATTAATGATTTATCGAGGGATAACGCAGATATAAATCTTAAGATACAAATCCAAGAAGATCTAAAAAAAAACGGAATAAAATTCAAGCAAGATCCGGTAATTTCTGAAATTATTCATATTCCTTCTAAATTAAAATTTTTAATTTTTAAGAACAAATGGTACCAGAGAGGGAATTTAATATTTCAAGATAAAGGTTCTGCTGCAGTAGTTAATGTCTTATCACCTAGCCCTAATGAACATATCTGTGATTTATGTGCTGCGCCTGGAATAAAAACGAGTCAAATTGCACAATCAACATGTGATAAATCTTGTATAATTGGCTGTGAATTCAATACTGAACGCATGAATACTACTAAAAAATTACTGAATCATTATAATGTCCTAAATGCTCATTTAATCAATGCTGATGGTATAAAATTTCCAGTCAGGTCTGATAAAAAATTTGATAAAATATTACTGGATGCTCCATGCACTGGGAGCGGTACTTTTCTTACAAATCCAGAACTCAAGTGGCGTCAAAATGAGAAATTTCTAAACCAAAATATAGTCCTACAGAAAAAATTACTTGATAGTGCCATCTCTCTCTTGAAACCCAATGGTATTCTTGTATATTCTACATGTAGTCTCTATCCTGAGGAAGGAGAATTACAGATATTAAAATTTTTAGATGATTTAGAACCCTTAGAATTGCCTGAATGGTTCTCACGAACTTATAAAATTAAAGATTCAGAGATTCCCGGAACGGGTAGATTATTCCCTTCTCTCCATAAGACAAAAGGATTCTTTATCGGAAAGTTCAAAAAAAAGGAAAGATAATAATAGATTAATGTAAAAAACTTGTATATCTTTGATCATGGCTGAAAGTAAAAGAACTTTTTGGAAAATTGGACAAATTGACGCCACGGGAGTTAGAGGTCCGCATGAGAAGGAATTGGAAGATATTAGCATTGCTAAACATCCCCTCTTTTTAAATCTAAATATGGATACATTGAAAAAGATTGTTGAAGAAGATATTGGTGGTAAAATTGAGAATATAGGATTTAATGAGGATTGGACGATTTCAATCGAAATGTTCCCTGAAGTGAATATTCACCTTGCTTACTCGTATTTCGGAGATGAGTTTGGAGATGGAATCGAAGCAGAGTTCAAGTTTTATTTTTCAGGAGATTGCGTGACTTGGGTTCCAGGAGAAGATAGTGCGACTTATATAGATATTGTAATGGATTTTATAGAGAGACGATTGAAGAATGAAGATCCATTTGAAAAGGACTATGATAAGAAAACGGAATTAATGGAAAAGGTTCTATTACAGAGAAATGAACCTTTCAAACTTCTAAAGGAGGAAGATCGGAATGAATTGGCAGAATTTATCGGCGGTAAAATATGGAAAACTACAGATGGATGGAGAATTAAACGAGAAATATTTCCTCAAATGTTTGTAGAACTTCTCTGGAATAACGAGAAAGGGCTTGATATCTCCTTTTCAGGAGAAAAACTCACCAAAATGAGTAGTTATCATACTGAGTTTGTTGGAATTTTTGTAATAAATCATATACTTCGGTTTATCACTGTAAAGAATGAACATCAAGAACTTCCAGATATTTGCTATATTATGTTTTCTCGTCTATTTACTAAAGAGAAAAATTGGGACCATAGAAGGATCTAAATGTATTTTTACAAAGACAATAGTTTTACATTTAATTAATAAATAATAGAAATGATCATTTTTCTGATTTTATTAATTCTGTCATATTATTACATATAAAACAAGTTAATCGTTCAGACTCTTGAAGATCAATAAAATCATTCACGGAAAGAGGATAAATTCTGTTACAATTTTTGCAAAAATATCCTATATTAAAATTATTGTTCTTACATTTCTCACAAATAAAATGATCAAATTGCTCTCTTGCAATTGAGTGATAGGTTTGGCAGGAAGTGCAATAAACGCCGATCTTTAGATTTTTTTTTGCAATCTCTTTTTTATCTTTCGATTCTGAAGAAGATATTATCCCTTTCTGATAATTTTCGTTTGATTTAACTCTTTTTCCATGATTGGTTTTTGAACTTTTTTTTTTTGTATCTTTATGGTTACCTTTTGCTTTAGCTACTTTAAAATATCTCTTTATGGTCAGAATTGAAGTAATTCCTAATATAACTAGTCCAATTATCATGGGAATCATATAATCATAAAAAATAGTAGGATTATCTCTAAATAATATATGTAAGTCATATCCTATTGTTGTCTCTACAATGAAAAACTCGCCATCAGAACTAATTTCTCCCCTAGGATATCCCCAAACTCCCTTTTTCCATAAAGGTACTTTGCTTGAACTTTCATATAATGATACTTCATGATCAAATCCCGTGGCAAGATATTTTCCATCAAGAGATAATGAGACAAAATTAAAAGCTTTAGAATTATCAGAAATATCAAGTAGTTTTAAATTAGTAGAAGTATTAATAAGAGAAATCACATTTTCATCTGAAGTGATTGCAGCAAGAATGCTTCCATCTGAAGAAAGAGAGGATTGGCCATAAACAGGAGAATAATTATCTCTCTGCCAAATGGGAGTTGGGCTATCTTTTTTAAAATAAAAAATCTTTTCACCATAACTAGAAATTATTTTTTCTCCATTGTCTGAGATTAGGCAACTACGAGAAGTTTGAATGTTAGAAAGACTTTCATTAATCCATATTGGCGTTTTTGGATTATCAATGGTTTTATTGAAAAGATAAAGCTTTTCATCAATACCCATTGCAATATATGATCCATTCGCGCTCATTGCTAAACTAATCTCGATGGGAGAACCAGTTAAGTCTAAAGAATATTCCCATAGTGGATTAGTAATATTAGTCTTAAAATAATAAAGGGACTTTTGGGTTGCAGCGGCAACGTATTGCCCATCATCTGAGATTTGAATGTCTATTACTGCTTTCTCATCAGAATACGTCCAAATGATTTTTGAATTCAATGCATCAATAAAATATAGACTCTTCCCATCATCAACTCCTGCATAACGTGCCATAACTCCGCTTCCTGCCACGATATACCTTCCATCTAATGAGATTTTCGCAGAAGTCTGACCATCGGTCTCGATCTCCCATATTGGTGAGGGAGAATCCTTGGAGAAGTAATAAATCTTTTTTTCACTGCTTCCAACAACGAAATGTCCGTCCAATGAGGGCCTAGATATAGCTAAATGTTGATTGAAAGAAAAAAAGCTCCATGACCGTGATAAGAAGAATGGCATTCCTGATACCAATAAAAATGAACTTGAACAAATAATGATTATTAAATGTGGTATGAATTTTTTATTCAATAAAATGACCCTTTTAAATCGAGAATATTTGTAATTTTAACTTTTTAGTCTTAATAATTTAATTTGTATTAATTAAGTATATCTTCATTTTAATGATTTATAAAAGATATTAAATATGCAATACTGAAA
>JAEOTJ010000310.1 GCA_016839905.1 Promethearchaeota archaeon
GTCCTATTCAAGACACGGAAATTCGAAATGTGGGGGCTCCAATCGTTTTAGGCGAGATTCCAGGAATTATTGCCATAATTGGGTGTGCCAATTACGCTAAAGAAATCCAAGAGCTATATTTAATGGCTGAAGAATTCTGTAAAAGAAACTATATTGTAGTAGTTTCAGGCTGTGGTGCAATGGATATAGGGCTTGTTAAGGATGAAGAAGGCAAGACATTATATGATCGCTATTCAGGTCATTTTGATAGAGGAGGCTTAATTAATGTTGGTTCGTGTGTATCTAATCCACATATTAATGGAGCTGCTTGCAAAGTAGCAAATATATTTGCGAGACGTCCATTGCGAGGTAATTACGAGGAAATTGCAGATTATATTTTAAATAGAGTTGGGGCATGTGGTGTAGCTTGGGGTGCCATGTCACAAAAAGCTGCGAGTATTGCAAGCAGTTGTAATGGTATGGGCATACCTGCAGTTTTAGGCCCTCATTCTGCTGAGTATAGAAGGATGTATATTGGTAGATCAGATAATTTAGAGACTTGGAAAGTATGGAATGCGAGAGATGGAACTCCAGATCATTTAATTGGACCGTGTCCAGAGCATTTACTCACAACAGCCGAAAGTATTGAACAAGCAATCTGTTTAGTTGCTAAGATGTGCTTAAGACCTGCTGATAATTCTAAGGGGCGAATGATTAAATTATCCCATTGGATTGACTTAGAAAGAAAATATAAAGGGGTAAAGTTCCCTAATGATTTAGAGAGATTCATTCGTGTTGAAGCTGATATTCCAATAAATATGAAAGATGAAATAAAGGAATATCTAAATAAGAAAGGCTGGTCACAAAAAGAAATAATTGATCCGACTTTACTTGAGAGACTTTGTCATAAATAAACTCATATAAAAGATCACACTTTATTTTTAAAAACTAAAAATAATAAATTTTTATTAATTGTAGGAGATACACAGCCAGGATTAAAGAATTTCATAATAAAAGCAAGAAAGATTACTGAGATCAAAGTTGCTATTGGTAAATTTTATGGTTTTAGGAAATATCCCTATTTGGAAGGAACTGACTTCATTGGAATGTGTTATTGTACAATATATGCTAATGCAATACAAAAAGATTTCCTAATCAATTTATAAAGGTTTGGGTATGGATAGATTTTTCATTTTATATTTTTTTATTTTATAAATTCGTTATTAATGGAGATCTGCTTTAATCTCACCATTAGGTAGCATGTTGTCTGGGTGAAACTCTCCACTTTCTTCCATTTGATATCTAACGCAGTTTTTATTTCCTTTTAAACAATAATTTTCAACCCATTTTCGATTCAATTTACCTTGCTCAACAAAATGTTTGATGGGGCAAATTGAGTACCATTTACATGTCTTATTTTTAGTTCTCAACTTTTACAGAATTTTTAGCTTCATTCAATTAGAATTTAATATAAATAGAATAATGAGAAATTATATTTAATTCTTTAATAACCTTTTCTTACAAGCGAAATTACTTCATCAATTAAAAATGTCTCTATTCTTGCATTTTTTCCTGTTTTTAAATCTGTTTCTGAATCTCCTATATATATCATCTCTTTTTTGTTTACATTGAAATACTCTTTAATCTTAAATAGACCTATGGGATCTGGTTTCCATTTCCTAACATCTTCCCTCCCTATGATTAAATCAAATCTTTTATGAATATTTGCTGATTTTAACGATTTAATTATACAATTACGTGTATTAAGCGAAAATATTGCCAATTTTGCATCTCTTCTTATACCAAATTTTTCTTTATTTTTAATGAAAAAAACAGCTCCTCCAATATATTTGGAATTTTTAAAGTTATTAACCTCATATTCACTGATAATAGAAAAAATCTCTTTTAATTCTGCTTCATCACCTTTTTTTACAATTAGATCAAGGCAAGTAGTAATGTGTTTAAATTCAAATGGTGCAGTTTTATAGACCTCTGAATACCTCTTGCTTAAAATCTTTTTCAATATGGACCAATCAATTTTCAGATCCACAATGGTTCCATCTAAATCAAAAATTATTACTTTTTTATCTCTGATTGAAAATTTTATCATTATATTAAAATTTAGAAAAATCGTGAAATGCCGTAATTTATATATTGAATAATCATTCATAATGAAACCACTCTTAAAGATATTTCATATTCGAAAAGAGGAATAATGAATAATTATTCAAAAAACTTATATATTAAAATTTCTATTTAATATATATAGGAAAAAATTTATAAAACTGAGATGAAAAAATAAATATGCCAAGAGGAGATGGAACTGGACCAAATGGTTTAGGTTCAATGACAGGTCGAGGTTTAGGCTATTGCGCAGGTTATAATACTCCAGGATATATAAAAGGGCCTGGTATGAATTCAGGGGCAAGATGGGGGCGTGGTCTTGGATACGGAAGAGGATTATTTTTGCGCCGAGGTAGAGGACAAGGTTTTTGGTCACCACTAAATGCTTCTTATATCGAAGGTGTTCCTGTCTATAATACTTTCACGCCTAGAGCTATACAAAATATTAATCCAGAAAACCAATTAGCCATACTTAAACAAGAAAGAGAATATTTAGAGTCTGAAATAAAAGGTATTACGAATGCAGTGAGTGATATCAGTAAAAAAATATCTGAATTAGAAAAGAAGGAATAATTCTTTCTTTTTTCAATTTTTTTTTTTAAAATCAATAAAGGGAGTTATTTCTTAAAGATGACAAAAAAAATTAGCGAAAGTTATGAGAATTATCTAAAGGCAATATATATTATTTCAAAGAAAAAGAAGGGTGGCTGGGTTTCTAATTCCGAGATTTCTAATTTTTTATGTGTAAAACCAGCTTCAGTATCTAATATCCTCCATAAACTAAAGAATAATAACCTCATAAAATGGAAACCAAGAAGTTCAATAAGGTTAACTCAGAATGGTAAGAATATTGCTGACCAAATGATTAATAAGTATAAAAAATTGAGAAAATTTTTTATGCAAACTCTTGGAATCGATGATAAGGAATTAATTGAAAAATTAAGCTGTGGTATCGAACATCACATTACAAATGAAGTTGTTAATGCATTAGATAACTTATCAGCTCAAAATATATAGACAAAAAATTAAGAATTCTAACTTAAATTAAATAAAATTTAAGATATTAAAAGAGTAATTATATGAATATAAAGGATTTAAAAAAGTTTGGAATCAATGGTTCTTATGAAGGTAAGCTAATAATTTATATATTTTCTGAATTTTGTGGGCACTGTAGATTATTTTCACATGTCTTAGAAAAACTTAGGAACGAGGATTTAATTAAATTAATACAAATCAATATTATTAAAAATCAAAAATTAGGTCAAAAATTAGAAATATCAGTAATACCAACTCTATTTTTTTTTAAGGATGGTGTGCTTTTAGATAAAGATATTAAAGTTAATGGAGAAACCCCGGTTAAAAAAGGAGTAATGATTGGAGCTACTAGTGAATTAATTTTGAAAGATATTATTATCCAAATATAATTCTACTATGAAAGATATTATAATTAACTTAAGAATAGTGAATAATTATTAAGAAGGTTTTTATAGCAGGTACTTTTGATATTTTGCATCCAGGTCACATCTTTTTAATTAAAGAAGCTGCAAAGCTAGGAGAAGTGTATGTAATTGTAGCTACTGATAAAAATAGAGAAAGATTTTCAGGAAAGCTACCAATTATACCTGAAGAACAAAGATTAGATGTTATTAAAAATGTAAAAAATGTAAAAAAAGCTAAGTTAGGAAGAAAGGATAATAAAACATTATTGACAATATCAGAAATTAATCCTGATATTATTTTATTAGGTCCAGATCAAAGATTTGAAATAAATACTTTAAAAAAATCCTTGAAAAAAATTGGTCTTGGTCATATTGAAGTTAAGAGATTAGATAAATATTATGATAAATATGAATTAAACTCATCAAGTTCGATAAAGAGAAAAATTATTGAATTTAATAATGGATTAAAAAAGAAAAAAAAGATGGAAATTTTATACCCAATTAATTATGGGACCGCGTAGGCTTTTTTTCATGAAGATTGCTTCGCGAATTTGAAAGATTAATTTATTTTTTTTTCTATTTTTAATTTAAGAGGTGTAAGTTAAAATCAAGATCAGAGAAAAAAATTTATCTAATTTAATGGGGATTGATAATGATGATAAAAAAATTATAGAAATGATTGAGAAATATCCTAATATAACTTATAGGAAAATTGCAAAAAGAATCAAAAAAAGTCAACCTGCTGTAGGAGCTAGAATCATTAAATTAGAAAGAAAAAATCTATTATATAAACGTGTAGGCTTTAATATTAAAAAGGTAGATCTTCAATTGGCTATAGTTCAGGTATCTACTATAGATGTAGATCAAATTATAAAAAGAATTGAAAAATCCCCTTTTATAAACTATGTCTTTAAAACTACAGGTGAATATAATTTATTTTGCTTTGTAGCAGCTACAGATTTAGAAACTATTGATAAGATAGTAAATTTATGCTTTAGAAAAGATCCTAATGTGTCAAACGTAAAGATGGACATTTTAATGGAATCTATGCATGATTTTATCGTTCCAATATATTTTAAAATAGAACATCTTAATAAAGATAAATCTAAAGGTACTTTAAATATTGATTTATCAAAAATTCGGGGAAGCGGAAGCTCTTAAAATCATAGAAATCATTGAATTAAAAGGTTACTTTCAGATAAAGAGCTTAATGATATATTAACAGGAAAGGATCTCTAAAACATTTCTTCTTATTAAATTAAACTCATTACTTGTTCTGTTTCTTGGATGAGCTAAATTAACAGGAATAATCTGTTTTACGGATGCAGGAAGCGGACTTAATATAACAATTCTATCGGATAAATATAACGCCTCATCAATATTATGTGTTATGAATACTATTGTCTTCTTTGACTTTCTCCAAATATCCAAAAGATCATCCTGAAGTTGATTTCGATTCTGAGCATCAATAGAGATCAATGGCTCATCTAACAATAATAATTTCTGGTCTATAGCTAATGCTCGAGCAATAGCTACTTTCTGCTTCATACCTCCAGAAATATCTTTAGGATAAAAATCTCTAAATTGACTGAGACCTATTAATTCTAACAATTCATTTATTTTATGTTCTGACTGTTCTTTATTCATTCTTTGGAGTTTTAAGCCAAATTCGATGTTTTTCTTTACTGTTTTCCAGGGGAAAAGAGAATACTCTTGAGGAACATAGCCAATTTTTTTTGAAGGTTTTTGAATTACCTCATTATCAAATACGATCTTGCCAGAGGTAGGACTTTCTAATCCCGCAATTATTCGAACAAGTGTCGTCTTTCCACATCCACTTGGCCCGACTATCGTTAAAAATTCATTATCTTGGACATCTATAGAAATCGAATCTAAGATTTGGAGAGCTATATCATTTACAGGAAAATCTTTTGATATATCTTCAATTTTAAGTATTCTCTTGGACAATAGATTCCCTCCATCTTAATACATAATTTTCAATCCATTTTACACAAAAATAAAATCCAAATCCAACAACACCAGTTATGAACATTGCTGCTATGGTTAATCCAAAATTTCCAAATCGTGCTGAAAATTGAATTAGATATCCTAATCCAAGGGGTACATTCAACCCAACCATCTCCGCGGCAATAACACACATCCATCCAACTCCTAATCCAATCCGAATTCCAACTAATATCGAGGGCAATGCAGAAGGTAATGCTACATACGCGACGATTTCACCCCGACTTGCCCCTAAAGTTTTAGCTACATCAACATGTATCTTAGATGTTTGTTCTACCCCATTAATTGTATTCGTCAAAATGGGAAAAAAAGCACCAATGAAGATTATGAAAGATTGAGACATTAAACCAAGTCCAAAAAATACAAGTGCGAAAGGAATCCACGCAAATGGAGGAATTGGACGAAGAATTTCGATAACGGGAGAAAAAAACCATTTTACTTTTTTAGAAAGACCTATTAAAAGCCCTAAAGGAATTGCGATTAATAATGCAAAATATAAACCAATAATAACACGGAAAAAACTAGCATTAAAATGATCTATTATTGTATATCCAAAATTATCCCCTTCAATTGTAATTTTTAAAAGGGCTTCAAATACCTCAAACGGGGTAGGTATAACCGAAGTTGTACTTAATTCAGCAATTAAATGCCAAAGAATTAGAAAAAAAAAAAGAGAAGATAATGAAATTATTAAATGAGTTTTATTTTCTTTTTTCATATAGAAACCTCATGCATCTAAAAAACCTGAGTCGAGAAACTCATTGAAAAACTTCGTGCGACCATCATCCCATACAGGAACATTATCATTTAATGTAGTTAATTTGTCATAAAAACGCTCAATTTCAGACATACTATCTGTATAATCATATATATATCCAACATTCGCTATGGCAGCATCAATTATGGTATCTGATTCTATATTAGTATATTTTTTAGCAATATCCCTTAATTCTTCATAATTTTCAGGATCGTCCATCCATTTTAAAGCGCGTTTATGAACTTTTACAATTATATCAAGATAATCTGAATGTACTGATATAAAATCTGTATGGGCTGCAATGACACAACATGGATGATTAGGCCAGATCTCTGAACTATAATTTAAATATTTGGCATTAACACTAGTACTATGGACTGCTTTTGCATTAAAAGGTTCCCAAGCAATAAATCCATCAATATCATCATTTTCTAAAGCAAGCTCCATGTTGCCCACACACATGACTGTAGGTACTCCATCTTTTAAATCATTATGACTTAAACCTACACTATCAAGTGCGATTTGTAATATAAAATCCTGCATATTATTTAAGGAAGGTACGGCAATTCTTTTACCATTTAAATCAGAAAGAGTATCAATACCTGAAGTTTGGCTAACTACTATCGCACTTCCGTCCACATTTACTCCACTAATAACTTTTATCGGTGCCTCCTGAGTTAATTTATGTGACATTGCTGGTGCCAATCCAAGATATGAAACATCTATTTCATCAGCTTCAAAAGCCACCATTACTTCATTACCATTTGAAAACCAATTGACATCATCAACATCATCTATATTTATTCCCTCGTCCTTGAAATATCCCTTCTCGATTGCCACGAATAACGGTAGATGATGAAGATCACCCTCAAGTGCGCCAATTTTAAATGGAGGTCCTAGTGACATAAACCAAAATATGAAACAGACAGTTGTAATTGTAGCTCCACTAATTATAAGTGCAATTATTATAACTTTTGATCTTAAGGATAACGATCTTAAGGATAACGATTTTATGGATACTATTTTAATTCCCTTCTTTTTTTATTATTTTATAACAACCGCAGTAAAAAAGAATTCTCTAAAACTTATTGGGTATATATTTTTTTCTTAAGCTATTTTGAATAATCATTCATAATATTTAAATCTTACAATTTTAATATAAAACATTTCCCTTTCAGACATATTAATAATCACTTTTCTTTTTCATTTCCTAAAACAAATTCTAAGTATTATTTAATTTCCAAAAGATTTGATTATCATAAATCATCTTTTTAATCTTTTTATTAAATTCAAGCTTTTTTAATCGATTTAATATTTTCTCTTGGTTAAAATTATTAGAATAAAAAGTATTAATAATTTGATTTTGTCTCATAGGATGTCTCTCAATAATAGATAATAACTCTTTTTCGAAATTTGAAGAATAAATATTGAAAGTTCCCATCTCTGGAAAATTTATATTGTTATAATCCTTAAAAATTTCATTTAATGATGAAATTATGGTTTTATCAGGAATTTCGACCCATTTTTCAACGGGAGGTCTTATCGGAACATTAATATCTATTCTATCTGGCTTAATTAAATCTATTTTTTCATAAATCTTTAATAATTCTTCTTTAGAATCATTAATTCCCTTCATTAACATTATTTCAATCCAGAATTTACCCTTGAATACGTTTCTAAAATCGATAAACCCTTGAATTACAGAATCGAGTTTGATAGTTGGATGAGGACGATTTATTTTAACGAAAGATTTTTCATCTCCAGCATCCAAACTGGGCAATACAGCATCAGCAACCAATAAACTTTCTCTAACTTTAGGGTCACAAAATAAAGCACCGTTTGTTATTATGCAAACTGGTTTATTTGAAAGCTCTTTTGCTTTTAAAATCAATTCTTCTAAATCTTTATATAAAGTAGGTTCTCCACTGCCTACAAATGTTATATAATCTATTTTTTTTTCATTTTGCTGGATAGCTTCTTTCATATCAGCAATAATTTCTTCCTTTGGAAAATAATTTTTACGTTCATTTGTAAAATTAGTTGTTCTTCCTAACTGACAATATATACATTGAAAATTGCATGTTTTTGAAGGGATTGGATCAATCCCTAATGACCTTCCTAATCTCCTGCTCGGAACAGGACCAATACAATATTTCATTGGTATTTTAAAATAGTATATATAATCTTATCTAAAGACTTTTATAAATTTCTCTTTTACTTTTAACAATCTTGACGATTTCTATAATCAATTTCTTTATTACTTTTTATATGAATGATAATATTTGGTCTATGTGGTAATTCTTTTATTTTTTTATATTTTTATTCATTTTTCTATTTGATTAATATTATTTCTATATTTGTTAATTGCTTTTTTTAAAGTCATAGCAGCTAATTTCGCACAATGCTTATGATTCTCTGGTAATCCCCCTAATGAATTATCTATATCCTCTGGTTTTAATTTTTCAGCATATTTCAATGATTTACCCTCAATGAGAATGGTAACTTGACTTGCTGTGGCTATAGATGCTCCACAACCATCCGTTATAAAATTAGCTTTTTCAATTATATCATCTTTAATTCTTAGAAAGAATTGCATCGTATCGCCACACGGCCCTTTATACAATTGTAAGACCGATATTTCTTCATTAAGAGGTTTGCCCCAATTTTTCGGTTCATAAAATAAATTAACAATATATTCATTATATTCTTCTATTGCTTTTTCTTTAATTTGTTTTTCAAGTTTTTTTGCATACTCATCAAAATGATCTCTAGCCATTTTATTATCTTTTTCCTTATTATATTTTAAGATAGATCATCTAATATTTCCAATAATTTATTAAAGATTTTTATTTCTTATTTCTTTTTTTTCCTTCTATTTTTTTTAAAATTATGAATCCTTTATGAACGATTTCTTTTAAATTAACAGATAAAAAAAAATAATAAAAAGTTACATTTGCTTAATTATTTCTTTCAAAATCAGTTCGCCAGTAGCTCCAATCATAATACCTTTATTAACGAGTGTTTCACCATTGATTTCAATGTTTTTATCTAAGAGATTGCCATCCTTAAAAAATAGTAGAGTTGGTACTGCATAGATATTCAATTCTTGACCTAACTGGCGATTTTCATCAATATTAATTTGTATTAAATTTATTAAACCTTCATCTCTAAGTTTTTCTAAGACAGGAGAAAGTAATTTACAAGGCCCGCACCATTCAGAAGATAAATCAATTATTAGTTTACCCTCATCAGGACCATCGATTCCAAACTTTTTCAAATGTTCTATATTCAAATAATTAACACCTCTCTAAAATTATTTTAATTAGTAGTTTTTAAGTAAGTAGTTATGCGTTTATAGTGTTATAAGTTTCTTAGAAATTATAATTGCATTACTTTAATTGAATATTTTATAAACTTCTCTCGGTGAATACCTTAATTTACCCTTTACAAGGATATTCAATAATTCTAATAGTTTTTTTCATATTATAACTAATGTAATTTCATTTTAATTTCGAATCTTTGATAATTAAACAAATTAAATGTTCCATTTAAATATTATGAATTATTATTCAAAATAAAAGATTTAAAAAATAAAATTATAGAGAAACATTTAATGAATTCATTAATTGAAAATGTTGTTCCTGAGCATCCATATTCTGACTATCAAGATAAACACATTTTCAAGGTTCATATTGTTTTTGATAATAAATGTGCTAAAAAAGGTTTTTTAACTGGTTTTGGTTTTTCAGCGTTAATTTATAACCATCTAACGCAAAATTTTATACTTTTTGATACTGGAGGAAATGCTGAGGTTTTAATTCATAATATAAAAAAATTTAATGTTGATATTAAGGAAATAAAAAAAGTCATTATTTCTCATGATCATTTTGATCATTCTGGGGGTTTAGATGGAATTTATAGAAATAATCCCGAAATTGAGATTTATATTCCCCAAA
>JAEOTJ010000311.1 GCA_016839905.1 Promethearchaeota archaeon
AATCATATCACTATGTTCATTAGTTAAAGGTTGTTTCTCACAAACGCAGAAATTATCTTCAATAAAATATGCTATGTAGTGAGTCCCTTCAATAAAATCCTCTAAATAAATGGGTTCCTCATTACTAGAATTGAAATCTTTAATTGTTTCATAAACTCTGACTCCTTTACTTCCAGAACCAAAAACTGGTTTAGAAATTAGTGGAAAATAAAAAGGTTGTAATTGATGTTTAAGGGTGTTGCTATACCCCATGTATGTAGATGGAACTAATAATCCAGCTCTTTTCAAAGCAAAATTCGATTCAATTCGATCTTTATGGATATAACTGATATTTGTGTTGGGAATAACGGGAATCCTGTTTGCCTCTAAAAAATAACCTGCATAAAGATAAAGCCGGTGTTTAGATTTTAATATGTAAAATTCATTTTCCAGGAGGGTTTCGTTAATGCATAGATTGGTTGCAGTAAAAATACTCACTTGATGTCCGTTGCTTTCTAAGTAACGCTTAATTTTTCCAGAGAAATTTCCAGTTCTTTTTGAGAGAATTCCTATTTTCATATTCTTATAATTTTAAGTTTTAGCTTGTCTAATTAAATAATCTCCAACTACCTGTGGTCCATTTTTTAGGTAATCAAAATTGGGTGAGGAATTTATATCTGTCAGGTAAAAGACTTCATTTTTTGACCTTAGGAAGTCCATCGAACAAACCTTTAATCCAATTGCTTCTGCCGCTTTAAAAGCTATTTCAGTCAATTCTGTATTCTTTTCAATTTCAACACGGGATTTCATTTTATCCGGATTTACTAAAACGGGGATTTGTTTGAAGTAAAAAATTTCATCACCAATGAGATACACCTTATATTCCCATTTACTCTTAACAAATTCTTGATAATATACATGCGTATATTTAGGTTTTATGCCACTAGTTTCTTCAATAGCTCGAGTATCGGTAACCATTAAGAAACCTCCCTTCTTCTGAATTTGCGGACTGAAAGCGTAATTCTTTTGGTCAATAATGTTCTTCATAATATGTTCCTTGAATGGAGGTGAGATTCCTACGGGATTTAAAGTAAAATCAGGAATTCGTATTCCCGCCTTTCTCAGAAAGATGCTGTTTAAAAACCTATTAAATGCAAATGAAATACTCCTAGATGAATTAATTACTGGGATATTAGTATCTTGCTCAATTAATTTTACCAAGTTTATTATCAAATCCCCTTTAGCTTTCACAAAAAATATGCTCTCATCAAACCTATGATTTGAGAAATCCAAAAAGTAATCTTCTTCTAAATAAATAGACACTTTTGCGTGATTTTTACAATATTTTAAAAATTGGATTGATTTTTTTTCTAAGTGATATTTATCTGTAATCAAGCCAATTTTTATCAATGTATCCACCTTAAATTTAAGTAACCGACGAAAATTGTTTAAATTTTATTAATGATTAGTATAATTCTAAGTTTATTTAAAAGAATTGCTTGAATCAATCAATACATTTATATATTTTAATTTGTTTTTAAAAAATCAAATTGTTCGTGTTTTTTTTATGCCGAATAATATAAAAAGGAAATATATTGGAGCCATTTGTAATAGGGATCTTGAAGTAATGGAAGATATCAAGAAGTTCCTAATCAAAAATTATAATGTTACAATAGTTAATTTAATGAAAAATGGATTTGAATCTTTTAACGCTAAGTATCTAGAAAAAAAATTGAAAAAATATCCTATTTCATTTTTAATCGTTAAACTCACAACTCAACAAGCTAATAGAAGAATTTATGGAATCATTGAAGAAATTTGTCCAGATATTCCTATTCTAAACGAATTAAAGTCCGTTCATATCTGTGAGAGTAGATTTAATACTTTTAGTAAAGTTAAAAGTGAGTATAAAAAAATTAACACTCCACAATTATTCAGTTCAAAAATTGACGCTCTGCAAGCCTCTCGTAAAGGATTGGATGTAATCGTAAAATTGGATGCTCATAATATACCTGATTTACCAAAAAACGACAGAATTATAGGAGTTGCTAAAAATCCAACAGTATTGAGCGATTTTATAGATAATCATGATGAAAACACCCTCTTTTTCCAAGAATACTTAGGAGAACACGATATTTTATATAAAATATATGTTATTGGTAACTGGGTTGTATCCATCACATCTCATAATCGTTTACAACAAAAATCTGAATTGTCACCATTGGATCTAATGCACATTCGAGTTCCTGTCGATGAGAAATTTAAAAGGAGGATAATTCGGTTAGGAAGAAAACTTGGAATGTCCGTTTTTGGATTAGACTATATCCTAACTGATAAAGGTCCATATATTGTGGATATCAACGATTTCCCAAGTTTTAATAGTATTCCAGAAGGTGTAAGTTTGATTTCAGATTATATTTATAATATGATAAATATGAGAGAAATATATCAAAAAGCCTTCCTTAAAGCTAAAAGTTAATTAGGAAATCTGATTGTTTTTATCGACTGCAAAATCAAAAGGCGATTATATCTCTTTTCTTCACATTAAAGGCTCTAAAATAGTAGTATTAAAGCGATAATCGTACCATTTTTTTTATAAATTCATTGGTTTATTTTAAGGGAATTTTCATTGAAATCAGACGCTGAAATTGCCATTCATGAAAGAAAAAGAAAATCAAAGTCTTAGCTTATGAAAATACTCTTTCCTACTCCTACTCTTCATCAAATCTTATTCGTTATATTGTATATTACATTATTAATCTTTGCTGTGGCGCTCAAGAAAATCCAAGATTAATGCCAAAAAAAACTCCCAATTCGTAATCGGAAACACATGTTCTGAATTAGGTGCAACAGCAAGCTCCGAATGAGGCAGCAACCTGTAAATCCTTAACGCCTCCTCAAC
>JAEOTJ010000312.1 GCA_016839905.1 Promethearchaeota archaeon
AAATTATATGATTTTGATGAACTTTTCTCTAAAACAGAGGAGATTTTAAAGAATTGCCAAATTATTGTCAAAACTAAAGAAAATCTTGAGAAAGACCTAAAAAAAATCGATGAATTAATTGAATTGGACCAATTTTCAAATTCTTTAGATTATTTACCACAGATCCTAATAAAAGCCGAAGAATTCAAGCTAGAAGATATCATAAAAAAGGCAGAGAAGAAAACTCAACAATGTAATGAATTACTAGTGCTTGAATCTTTACTTGAAGAAAAGCTTATAAATGTAGAGGTTTTTATTCAGAATAATGATTTTGACGGTATAAAGAGTGAATTAGATGATATTCGCCAACAAGCACAGCAAAATAATTTGAAAAGAATCTTAGACATCATAAAAGAAAGAGAAGAACTCATTTCACAGAAAAAAACCTTAGAAAAGATAAAGCGTATTCTTCAATTCGAGTTAGAAAATAAAAAGCGCATAAATAAAATTGAAATGGTGAGTAAGCTTCATTTTAAAATGGATGAGGTTGATGATTACCTTCAACTATTAGATTCAACAATAGACTATGAGGATTCAGAAGTTCAAGATTTAAAAATTAAAGCTCAAAAGATAATAGATAAAGGGATAGATAAGCCTACTTTATATGATTTAATTTTTATTATGGATTATGATTTCCAAACCGCGAAAAAATTAGGCAAGCATTTACTAGAATATAAATGGATTGATGAATTTCCAAGAATTCCAAGAGAAGTAAAAAAGCCTAAAAAAGTTAAAGGAATTCTTGAAGTTAAAAGAGGGGGTGATTGGAAAGTAGAAAAAGATCAGAGTGTCTTTTATTATAAAGTTAAATTGATTAATAACAGCCCTTATATAATTTCGGACATTCAGGTTCTTTTTGGAGATATCCCTCCAGGTTTGAAATTAGCTTCTGAAAAATTAATAGAGTTTCAAAAACTCAAATCGAAAAAAAAAGTAACCCCAACTTATAAGCTTCTTGCAACAGATAAATGTGTAGGAAATGAATTAAGAAGCTTAATTATTTATAATGATCATAAAGGTAAATCTCATACAATTCATACTGAACCATTAGAAATTGAATATACATGCAGTTTACTTGTACCTAAAAGTATTTCAATGAATGAATTCGTCAAAATGATAGAATCGATGGAGAGAAAGGATGCTACAATGGAAAGCAATATTAATTTATATAGAATAATCCCTATTATTGAAAATATAGTAAAAAAATGCAATTTCGAAATGGTTCAAGAGATAAAAGAAGATACCAGCGAGAAATTCCTAAAAATTATGGCATATGCACAAGGTTTATATGATAAACAAGACATAGCGTTACAAATTATATTAGAAAAAATTGCTGATGGTACATTATTAAATGTTGAAGTTTTAAGCGATGAGAAATCCAAAATAACCGATATTTTAAAGGAAATAGTTGTTAGATTCGACCAAGTCGTTGATGTTATAAAGGAGGAACTTTATTTAGTAAAGGAAGAATTAAAACTTGAAATTGAGAGGAGTGAATATAGATTAACGACATTCCTTTCAAGCGTAGGAAAAATCTTGGAAAAGGATATAGGATCGTTAGAAAAATTATCTGAGGGATACTATAATAAATTTCTTTCAGAAATATCTGATTTAAGTAATATGACTTCCATTCTCGACGCTGAAAAAGAAATATCTCAAGAGACTTATAATTTGTTAAAAAAGGTCTCATCAACCACTAAAAGTAATTCTGAAACAATAGACGGATTAAAAAAGAATGGTAATGCAGTAGTTAGCGTTTTACTTGGACAATTAATAAAAGGAAGAATAAGCCTTGCTGGGGCAAGAGAATCGGGAGAACATTTTCAAGTGGGTCAAATGTTTAATATATTAATATCTACTAATTCAAAAATACGATTTGAAATTAAACAAATAGGAGTTAATTTACAGCCTGTTATGGATGCGATTATTCAAGGAAAACGTGTTAGGTTTGAAAAATTTGAAGAATCATACTATAATTTTATACCCCCTGAGCCATTATATGTAAATACTGGGCACCAAACGATTGCCAGCATCGATCTTTGGGGTCCTCTTGGAGAAGAACAAGAAATTTATGTAAGGATTGATGGAACCATAGAGCTTAAAGGAAATGTTTTTTTCATTCAAACTTACGCAGGTCCTTATAAAATTGCAAGAGATACTACAAATAAAAAAATTAAAGATGTCTTACATAAAGTATTAAAATTTGCTGTAAATTATAAGACTAGTTTAAGTAAATTTTTAGAGTTTCAAATAAATACTTGACTTTACAAGATAAAATAGTTATTTTTATTTCTATCGTATTTAGTCGGAAATCGAATAAAAAATTTATCTAAAAACCCTTGATTTTTTTATGTATTATACTATAGAGCAACCCGACATAATTTTCTTTTATTTCTATTATCTCTGATAAAATAAGGCTTTTTATTTTCAAATAGATTTGAACATTAAGCTACCGAAACCAAATTAGATATTAAAAATTAGCATAGGCAGAATCCACATTAATTGAGTCAGCTTTTCCTGCCGCAAAAACGGAAAACTTAAATATTCATAGGCATAATATATAATTGATAAAAAATGGTTTATATTTCACATCAGAATAAGATATTAAAAACCGGTCAGAAGGTAACATACTTATATATAGCCCACAATGTTTGGAAAAATGGAATCTCTGTGAAAGAATGGACGATACCGCTTGGAAGGAAGGAACAGGCTGGAGAAAAACTGAGAGATATCGCACTTAATCAAAAAAGTTTCAATCCTGAAAGCGCCGAAAATTTATCTTCGGCATTAATCGGTGCTTACTTAGATATATTCGAAGAATTAGATATAGTTAAAATTATAAACGAATTAACAAATAAAAATCGCTCTCAAGGGTTAACTCCAGGACATTATATCTTGTTTTGTGTGTTAAACAGATTAACTGCCCCAAAAAGCAAAAATCTGTTAAAAGAATGGTTTGAGGGGACAATATTGAAAGAGCTTTACCCTAATATTTCCGAATTTTTAACAGTTCAGCATATTTGGAACCATTTTAATGAATATTTTAATCAGGAAATCCTTAATTCAATTTTTTTATCCCTTCTAAGAAAAGTGATTAAAATCCACGGCATTTCGCTTAAAACTCTTTTGATTGACCCAACAAATTTTTACACATACATTTCGGACCATCCTTTTAACAAATTACCGAAAAGGGGACACGGTAAAGAGGGGAAAAAGTATTTAAACATTATCAATTTTGCACTCGCAATCGATAAAGATAAAGAATATCCGATTTACTTCAAGACATACCCCGGAAATATTAATGACTATACGATTTTTAAGGAGATATTGCCCGAAATTTCCGAATGGTTTGAACAATTAGAGCTCGATTGTCCCGATCTAACGGTTGTTTTTGATAAGGGGAATAATTCCGAAGATTCAATTAAAATCATTAAAGAGAACGAGTGTGGGTTTATTGGCTCTTTAAAACCATCCATGTTCAAGGAATTACTACAAGAGCCTTTTACGGAATTCTCAAAAATATATGATACAAGGAAAAAACATTCGGTTTATGCGTTCAGGAGAGAAGCTAAAGTATATACTGATAAACCAAGAGCAGTAATTGTGACCTTCGACGAAAAAGTCCATAATAAGAACTTACACACCCTAAAATACCATATTACGAAGAGATTTGACCAATTAAAGGAATTTTCTATCCATAAATTAAATACCAAACCTCAATGGAGGAAACCTGAGGAAATTTTAAAGCATATAGACACCCAAATTCTAAAACAAAAGGACTTTAAAAAAATCATCGCCATTATTCTTGATAGCATTATTAAAGAGGCAGTTGAATATCAAGAATTACGATGGGGCTTAGACGAGCGAAATTTTAAAGAAAAAACCAATACTTATGGGAAATCGATAATCTTTTCCAATAGGATGGATTGGACTACAAAAGAGATTGTATTAGGCTACCGACAGCTATATAAAATCGAAAAAAAGTTTACTGACATGAAATCATGCTATTACATTAGGACTCGCCCTTTTAATCATTGGACCGATAATAACCTCCGAATTCATATATTTACATGCGTTTTAGCATTGTTAGGAGAAGCTCTCCTTAAAACGAAGCTTAAAGAATTAAAATTTAAAGGTTCTTTCCGGAAAAACGTCAAGAATTTGGAAAAAATCCGTAAAGTAAACTTAATTTTTAACAAAGGCAGTTATAAAAAACCAATTTTGCCCCATTTAACCAAAATACAAGAAAGATTATTTTCAAAATTAAATTTAGAGCAATATTTTTTATAATTTTTTTAATATAGGTAGAATTTGATCTATTTTTTAAAATTCTTTTTAAATAAGTTACGACAAAAAAAGGTTTAAACTGAATTAAGAATTATAACTTGTAAAGTCAAGTAAATAGGTAAAATTTTTTGATATTCATAGATATTCCTATAATATTCTGAAAAACGATCTTTTTAGAAAACTTTTAGAAATTGTTCGAAGTACTTATATAGATTTTAAAAATAAGGGATTAGGAATTCCTTGACACGAACCAATATTGAAAAGAATTATGATTGAGCATTCTAATGCGATTGTGTCTGAGCTCCCTGTCTGGAAATCAGTAACAAACGGTTTATGTATAGGACATATAGATTTATGTTTAATTCATTGTGATACTTTTTATATTTCAGATTTAAAATATAATAAATCAGATGCAATTAGGAGTTTAGCTCAAATTATCGCTTACGGAATGATGATAAGAGATATCATATCTAAAATGTTTGATTTGAATAGTTTCAAATTAAAATGTCTTATTTTTACTAAAGATGATTTATGGATATTTGATCCCCTCTCTTTAAGGAATAAGGTTATTGACTTTATTAAATTTGCTAATAGTATCAGAAAAAGAAATCTTAAGAGTTTACGTTTTGCGAAAACTTTACCAAGAACCAATCTTTTAAGTAACATGGAAGATGTATTTTATTAATCATATATTTTACTTAGCTGTAAGTAATTATTCATGAATGATTATATATCAATAAAAGGAGCTAGACAAAATAATTTAAAGAATATTGATGTTGTCATCCCTCGAAATAAATTAGTAGTTGTGACTGGAGTTAGCGGAAGTGGTAAATCCAGCTTAGCTATGGATACTCTGTATGCGGAGGGCCAGAGACGCTTCTTAGAGTCTCTTTCAAGTTATGCAAGGCAATTCTTAGGTGAAATGGACAAGCCTGACGTGGACTCGATCGAGGGACTCTCCCCTGCAATTGCGATAGAGCAGAAAGCATTATCAAAAAACCCCAGGAGCACTGTTGGAACAGTCACTGAGATTTATGATTATTTTAGATTATTATTTGCTAATGTGGGCATCCCTCACTGTCCGAATTGTGGTAAAGAAATCAAACCTCAAACTCCTCAACAAATTATCCAGCAAGTTTTAGAATCCATAAAAACTAATCAGAAATTTATAATAAAAGCACCAATTATTCGTGACCGAAAAGGAGAATATAAAGAATTATTGCAAGACCTTAATAAACAAGGATTTGTTAGGATAGAGGTAGATGGGATTCAATATACTCTCGATGAAGACATTCCGATGGAGAAAAATGTCAAGCATACCATTAATGTCGTAGTTGATCGGTTAGTAATGAAAAATAATATCAAAACACGGTTAGCAGACTCTATTGAAACTGCCCTAAATTTAACCGAAGGGATTGTAATTATT
>JAEOTJ010000313.1 GCA_016839905.1 Promethearchaeota archaeon
TGTAAGATATAAATGAGTAAAATAAAGGAAAAAATTACTAATATTGAATCAAAATGTTGTAGTAATCCCAACATACAGTCAGATAAAGTTCAAATGGTATGCTTTTCGTGTGGAATAACTTTTGGTCCAAAATTGACTTATTATCAAACGAGGACATTTAATGCTCAACAAAAAAATAAGAGAATCCATAATGAGCGTGTATATTCAAGACTTAAAAATAGAACAATAATCTCTACTTCAAGAAAGGATGGCTATGGAAATCCCATCATATCTAAAGATAATAATTTATTTCATCGTCTGACAAAAATTAATAATAGCTCTAATGGCAATAAAGATAGAAACTTTACAATAGCTTATCCCATTCTTAAAAGTTTAGGTGCCGCACTAAATTGTCCTGACTATATAAAAAAATTTGCTTGGAAATTATATATTATGTGTTATGATAAAAGATTGATTCAAGGACGCTCTATCGCGGGATTTATAGCAGCATCATTCTTTCTGGCTTCAAGGAGTCATAAATATCCTTATTTCATTGATGAAATTGTTGAAGTCGTTCATAATGAAATAGACAAAAAGAGCATTACAAAGGCAATTTCTAATATTGTAAGAAATATTTTCCCTGAAATAGGATTAAAATATATTCCTATTACAATAGAAGCAATCATTTCTAGAGCTTCAAATTTACTTAAACTTCCTGTCGAAGCTCAATTGAATGCAATCTCTTTATTAGATAAGGCAACGAAAAATGGATTCAGAATTGGGGGCAATGATCCTAAATCAATCGCTAGCTCATTAATCTATATGGCTGGCTTGAAACTAATATATTGTAAAAAAACACAAAAAGAAATATCCAAAGTTCTAAAACAGACTGATACTTCTCTTAGAAATGCTAATCGATTATTAAAAGGTTTCCTTTAAAACTATTTTCTTGAATATTGGAAATTTATATAAGTTAAAGTCCGAAAATTATTTTTTAAAATAATATTATTTTTATTTTTCCAGATAAATATATTTAAACTCCAAAAGATAATTTCTTTTATAATAAAAATAAATTTTCAAGAAAAAGAATAATGAATTTTAAAATAATTATATAAGAAATTTTAAATAAATAATATTACATTGATAAAAGAATTCTTATGTTTGACCGTAAAAGAAATATGAAAGAATTTCTTGATGTAACGGACATCAAATTACAAGGAGATAATCAATTTAAAAATGAATAGTCAGATTAATGAATTTTTATCTCTTAAACTTGAAGGCAAGGAGATAAAGATATATATTGAAAATTCTCTTTACATACCTAAAGAAAACAATTATTTTAAAAATGAGATTGATTCAAGGTTAAAGATTGAAAAGAAATTTGATCTTTTTACGCGAAAAATTAAAAATTGGTTTGAGAATGATTATAACACTGATGAATTAAATCCCGGATTCTCAATTCCTTTATTAAAAAAGCTTGTAGACTCAGGTGATCCTATTGCATTAAATAGATTTCGAAATGATATCTATAAAAGGCTTTGTTCTTCAAAAAAAGAAATCATTCTCTACCTTTTGAAATATAATTATATCTCCTACTTCTCTGTAGAACAGCTTGCCTTTATTCTTGAGAATATTCATCCTAATTTGAGTCAATATCTTCAATTCCAAATCAAGATAGCCATTTATGAATATTTATATAATTCATATGAGCCTGACGCTAAGGTGTATCTTAAAGAAGCTTTAAAAAAAGAAAATATATCTTTAATATCTAATTCTGAACAAGAAGTGAAGGTTAAAAGATTTATCAAAGATTTAGATATTGATTTGGATAAATCATTAATAAAAAACAAAAGATTTCATTTTATCCTTGTTGGAATATTTTTCATTTTAATTACTTTACTTATATGTATTTAAAAATAATCTTTTCTTAGTTCGCTCCTAAATTTAAATAGACGTTTTTAAAGAAAATGATTGCTCTATTATAATCTCAAGTTCTAAATTATGAGAATTTATATCATAATCATCATCTATTACATTTTCAACAGGCATTCTCTTTTCATATTTTTTTTATTATTTAATATAATAAATATATTTAAAGGACAAAAAATAATTCCTATTGTCTTTATAATATAAAATAAAATAGATGTGTATGAAAAAAGTAATGAAGGATTATTGTAGTATTAATGATAGATGTGGGACTTTGAATAGGAAGGAGTATTTAAGAGACGCGGGATTCTCATTTTCCCTTCAAAATCCGAGAAGAGAAAGGGATCAAAGAAAGTCATATCTTTTAGGCTATGATGTTATATATGAAATGGTATATAATAAAATAACAGATAAAGAAAAAGAATTTCATTATAAAGTGGTTGATTCAAATGGAAACATTATTGATTCAGGGATGATTATTTCAAGTTTTCCAAGGCAATTTTTAGATGAATTATCTAACAAGATCTCAAGAAAGATTTCCCTTCAAGCTTATCCTATTAAATTATTTGATAGGATAAGAGAAAAAGATAACTCTTTTTGTTCAGACTCAAATAGGAGATGTCTAGAAAGGAGACGCCAGTTCATTTTAGCTCCGAATTGCCTACAAATGTCAAGCTTTGAGATAATGACATTCAATACCTCGGCAGATGATTTTTTAATAAGTTTTAAAGAAATCCTACAAAAATATAAAAACTCATACTTATATTATGAATTTAAAGAACGAAAGAAAGTTTCATTAATAATAGAAAAGAATCGAATTTCTATGAGTGATGAAAAGATAAAAGAAAAATTAGAATTTAAGGAGAAAATGAAACTTATAAGAGAAGAATTTCAGAAAGAATTTGCTAAAAATTCAACAAATTTCGATATAAATGGAATATTTGCAACTCTAAAAGGTTCTCATATGGGATCACCTCTCCCATACAATGAATTTATTAATGCTATAGATGAAGAAAGTAAATTAATGAAGAAAGCGGGAATTTCTGAAGACACAATAAACAATCGAAAAGAAAAACTTATTGCCTTCTTTTTTAACAAATAAAAATACTCTTTAAATGAATTCAAATACTACTTTTTTCGGTTATGCGTGAACCTCAGTTCAAGCTAGAGGGCTATGAATCGTTATGAAAGAATAGAAAAAATCAGAAAGCACAATGCTTAAAACAAGATAAAAGGAGAAATGTTCATCTAATAACAGGATTAAGGATTGAGGTATTTTTTACCAGAATACTGGCTAACGGGTATAGGAATATATTTATCATGTGCTTTCAGATTTTTATAATTTGTGTTTCTTATATACTTTTTTAACATAATCCTTTATAAAGTTATCTCTTAAGGGAAATCGACATTGCTAAAAAAACTTGAAAGTATAAAATATTAAGATATAACAATTTTATAAAATATGTCTTTTAAATAATATGTCACAGATAAGATAAAGCAAATATATTCTATATTTTAAGAGAATATCTCAAATCAAGAGAATATCATAATCAAATACGCTTATGGGAAAATTAATAGTTCACAAACCTACCAGATGGATTTATAAGGTAGATTAATAAAATATTAATGGTCATATATTGTATATGAAAAAGTAAGATTGAAATGAATGAAGAAGAAAAGAGGAAAAACGAGATCCTAAATGATCTTAAGCAAATTCAAAAATTAGTAGATTATGATCTTGCAGAAAGGTTTATTAAAGAGTTTTCCGTCGACCGTTTTCGATTAGAAGAAGCAGTTTTAGTAGAATTAATCCAGATAAAGGAGGAATTAAGAGAGAATCGTGATTTCATTGAGATCCTTTCAGAACATAATGAAACTATTGTTGAAAAATGTCTACAAATAATTGGAATTGATGAGCTTATTGACATATTAAAATCTAAGAATTAATTCTTAAGGGTTAAATTATTTCGCGTTTTTTTAGATTTCCTTGTCTTAACATAAACGAGTCCTGCAACAATAACAATAATAGTGATGACTACTCCAATTATTAAACTAACCCCTAGGATGGGAAACTCTTCTTCTGGGATGGATTCTTTTTCAATATCTACGATAATTGCTATTACATTTGAGTTTGCTTCACCATAAGAATTATTAACTAGAACTTCAACATAATAAACTCCTGAGGATAAATCCAAGATATCCAATGAAAGATCCTCGATTCCATCATATATTATTAAAGGTTCTCCACCATATTCAGATTTATATATATATACTCTATAATCTTGACCATAAATTGAATTAGTCCACTTCAATTTAAAATTACCGTCGTCGTCTTGGGGATAATCTGCGTTTGAAGCAAGAGTAAATTGTAATGGAACCCTCCCAATTGAGACTTTTATGCATTCTGATGTAATATTAAAGCCATAAGGATTAAATGCCACAACGATGTAATAATAATCTCCAGTATTTAGATCTTTAATATGATGTGATAAATTGGTCTTCATACTTATAAACGTTAAGGAATTGTTATATCCTGAAGTAATATTTGAACTGAATGAATATATCTCGTAAAAAGCAGCATTATTAGAAGCTGTCCAGTTCAAATCGAAAGCTCCGTCGGGATCTACCACATCTGCATTTGAAGTTAAAGTGAAAACATCAGGAGGATCAATGTCATACATCAGGGGAAAATTATCTTGACTCCCCGCAGGACCATATATCGCATAAGGCGTATCTCCAATCCCATCTTCTGGGGCAATATCTACGCCAAAATAATTGCTCCAATAATTCCCAAGAGAAGTTTTGTCCCAATAATTAATATAATAATCCTCTTCAATGTTATCCACAGCATTAACTCCATTAATTATAAAATAGTTTTTATAAATAAAATTATTGTAGCACGAGTCATATTGATCCTCACCTAATACCAATCCAATAACATTGTTCATTATGGTATTGCCATAAATAGTATTTTCAAAACAAGAATCGTTGAGTTTAATGCCAATCCCGTTATTCTTGATGAAATTGTTCTCAATATCAGAGTATTGAGCGCCCTCAGACATTACAACACCTGCATGCGAATTTGACGTTATTAAATTGTTAGTAATGAAAAATCTCTCGTCATCATATGAATTAATGGAAATTTTATTTTCCATTAATGCGTTATTGTTAATCGTGATATCATAACTCTCGTCCATAGAAAAAATTCCAACCTTATTAAAATAAATTTCATTCTCCTCAATGGTACAATGTTGGGCTCCTGAAATGTAAATCGCTTGAGTGCATTCAAAAATATTATTCTTTAAAAGATTAAAGTTTCCAACATCATATTGGAACGCGATGCCATAATAAAAATTCTGAATTGAATTGTCCGAGATCGTTCCAAAATCATTATATGTAATTTCTATGCCAACGCTGCCTAACCCTAGACTTGTAGCTTCCAATATATTATCCTCAATAATAACATCAGTAGAATAAGATAAGGAAATTGCGCTAGAGTTGCAATCAAAGATTTCATTTTTTGAGATGAAAATATCTCTAGAAGAATAAATGGATATCACATCCTCATTAAAAGATTGATTGAGAGCACTAATGTAATTTTCAGTAATCTCAATTTGACTACATTCCTCAATTACAAATATCCCTCCAAAAGTATATATTCGCGATAGGTTATTTCCCTTTATTACCACATTTGTACAATCTTCAATCTCGAATGCATCGTCGGGGCAACTTGGCTCGGAAAAATCGTTTTCCTTAATTATCACATTTTCGCAATCATCAATCTCAAATATTTCATCATTATAAATTACCTCGGAAAAATCATTTTCCTTGAATTCCACATTTTTACAATCTTCAATTATACCTATTTCTTCGTTACAAATTGCCTCGGAAAAATTATTTTCAGTAATCTCAATTTGACTACATTCCTCAATTACAAATACTTCCTTGTCGTAAAGTGCCTCGGAAAAATTATTTTCCTTTATTACTACATTTTCACATTCAATAATCTCGAATACTTCGCCCTCGGAAATTGTTTCGGAAAAATCATTTTTCTTTATTACCACATTTTGACTTTCATAAATCTGAAATACTGAATCTTCGGAAATTGTCTCAGAAAAATCATTTTCCTTTATTATTACATTTTCGCACACTCCAAGGAATAATATGGTTTCACGTAACTCAAACACCTTAATGTTGCTAACCTCACAATTCTTTACATTTTCAAACTGAATACTGCCTCCTGTTATGGTACAGTTTCTAATAATGAAAAAAATTTCTGAATCCTCTATAGATATGCAATAATCTTCTTCACTATCTTCACTATCTATAGTGATGCCCTCAATCACATAAGGATCTTCTTCGGTACCAGAACCCGTACAAAGACCTTGTTCCTTAAAATTTGCCCATGAATTAATGCTCCCTTCCGAATTGTTGATGTAAATAGGATCTCCGGGGCTATAATTCTCAAAAAAATTGCCTTCGTTTGCCATCATTCCTGTCAATATTATCAAGACTGGACCGCATACAATTAAAATTAAAGAAAAAATATTGTATTTTTTCATTAAAAAAACCTCAATAAAAAATATGCTAATTTGTTATTATTATTATTATTTTATTTTTTGTTCTTTAAAAATATTTAATATTTTTATGATTTGATTTTTTAAGAACCTTTTTATCAAGAAAAGAAAATTCAAATCGTTTTATTCAGCGTTATGAGAACGCTTCCATAGGTTTTAGAAAACATATTTTTCATTCTTATTGTTCATGTTTTTTTTTATTATAAAATACTTGAATTTAAATCTATACGAGAAAAATAAATACCTAATATTCTAAAGGTATTTAAGAAAAAATTTTTTAAAAAAAAGAATCTTTAATGAAATTTTGGATTATGAAGTTATTAATAAAAATAGATTTTTTGATGAACATTGATATTGATTTTATCTAGATTATTTATTTTTCGCCTTTAAAACTATTGATTCTCCATTATTTAGAGATATAGAATGAGGACCTATTATCTTATTAATTAATCTTGATAAAGATTCACAATTATTTTTTTCTCCACGATGTGTTAGAATCTTGTCTGGCAAAGTTTTAAGACTTTTTATAAATATGGGTATTTGACTTCTTGAGGAAAAACCCGAAAATCCAAAAAGTGAATAAATTTTCATTTTTATTTTTACAATATGAGATAAACCTAAATTATTATGATATTCAAACTCTTTAAAACCTCTTTGAATTTGCTCTCCTAAAGTTCCTATTCTTTGATGTGAAACAAAAATTAAAGAATTATTAGTTTGATTAGCAAGAATTTTTAAAAAATTAAGAGATATACCGTTTGCAAGTGTTTCATCAGATACTAAAATAACAGAAGGCACTGTTATTATATTTTCTAAATCTCTTTCGTTAGGACTAACTATTTTAAGATTCTTGTAATTAAAAGGAGATAATTTCTGATTAAAAATCTTATCTTTCAAAAAGTTCCCAAAAAATTCATAGAACGAGGTATAAATTGTAAGAGCTTCAGCAACTAAACTATCTATAATAATTGGAATTGGTCCGATGATTTTACTTGATATAAAATATTCCAAATTAAATAGGATTTCAAAAATGTTTCCAATTGGAGATATTGGAATTAATATACTTCCCTTATCATTTAAAGTGTGCACTATGATATCTTTAAATAATTTAATTGTTTTTTTTTTATTGGAAAAATCTTCATTAATGTTACTAAACATTGAACCTAAGATTAAACAATCAATAGGAGGGATTATCTTAGGAATTCTTTCATATAAAAGGGATTTTTGAATTTTATAGTTATTAGCATAAAGGATGTTATATTTATAATGATTAAAAGCTAAAAAAATTAAGGATGAGCCTAATATATGATTTGATTTATAAAATGTGAGATCAAAGTCTGGACTGATATTTATTTTCCTATTCCAAGGGAGTATAATAGTATGCATTAAAAACTTTTTTATGTCTATCTTTGAAAAAGGAAGGTCTTGATTTTTAATTTCACGTTGCTGAATGAAATTTAATAATAAAATCAATAAAAGGTTTCTTGTAGGCTCAGTCATATAGCAAGGACCTTCATAGCCATGCTTATATAAGAAAGGAATTGAACCTGCATTTTCTAAATAGGGATCAGAAATTAAAATTGCATCTAAATTTCTCAAGATGAAATTATGCAAATTAAATTGTGGAAATGAATTTTCATGATTATATAAATCAAAACCACAATCTAATAGAATTGTAGAGCTATTGGTAGATAACAAGGTGCAATTTCTTGCAGGCTCCTTATAGCCTCCTAAAGCGGTTAATCTAATATGAGAATCTATAAAAATTCTTGACCTATGTATTCTATTTCCGAAATGTTCTAAAATGTTAGCTCTTAATTTTTGCTCTTTATGGTATAACGAGGTAATTAATTCAATTGTTTTAGATCTCTTAATGGAAGATCTAATAATTGCAGGATTCCATAGTGTTTTTTCTCTAATTACTTTAAAAAAATCTTTATTTTTTTTAAAAATCTTTTCGGGGAAAGGCGTCTCAATTATGACTTTTCCCTCAAAATGGTTAAATGAAACATTATCAATTTTTATTTTAAATTTTCTAATAAGATTTTCCACTTTGCTAGGATCTTCTCGAGTTGAGGGTGTGGACCTTATGATTATTCTTTTATGTAATGACTTAGAAATATTACGAATTATCCATGAAAGTTCTTTTAACTTGAATTCTCTAAGATTGGAACAATATAAAACAATTTTATATCCTTCAAATTTAACATCTTGAATATTGAGATCTTGAGGAATTAAAGCTTTTATACGATTTTTTATGTAAATATGTTGATTATTCAAATCCATAAAAGAAAAGATGCACCGATTTACTTGAATATATTACTAGTTTAAAAAAAAAAAGACAAATAAACTTAACTTTATATAATTAGGAGATAAATATATTTAAAGAACAAAATATAAATAAACATATAAATTGGATTATATTTTTGATTGGCTTGAATTGAAATAGAATTTAAAATGCCTTTTAAAAATAAGATAAATTCCGATTATATTTATCAGTTTTATAAAAAAAAGAATATATATAATAAGAATCAAATTTTAAAAAAAAGAATTAGCTGAAAAAATAAAAATATAATGAAATCTCCGTGTATTTTATGAGTCGAGACTTTTATTGTCAAAGCGGAAATAAAAAGAAATGCAGATCCTTATATGGACAAATTTTTTCTACTTTTCCTCTTCGAAGAAAAAAATATCCTATTGAACCTTCAAGGAAATTTGATCAAACTACGGCATTTATAGGAATAGAAAGAAATTTAATGAATAGAATGATTAAAAAAATAAAAGAAAAATTGATTAAGGAATTAAGAGTCCAATATAAGTATAATTATTCAGAAGCGAAATCTTTAGCCTCAGATATAATAAAAGAAAATTGTGGATATACTTTGTGGGATAAATACAAGAAAATATCTCATTTTTATACTGATGAGTATGGCAAAGAATGGATTAAAGAACAATACGGAAGCTTTGATTTTCAGATTAATAAATATCGTCAAATAATTCATAATTTTAGGTCAAATAAATGGGGTGAAATTGAGGGAACTAAAAAATTACGAAGATTAATTGAAAATACTAAAGATCCTTTAGAGAAAATTAAATTAATTAAAATTTTTAAATATGTGCCTCTTAAAACAGAATTATCATATTCTATTTTAAGTCAATTAATCAGAGAAAGTGAAGATGGGAATGTAATTTCTGAAGCTTTGAGAACTAAATTCATTCTTTTCCCTAAAAAAACAGAAAAAGATATTATTTGGGCCATTGATAATGTTGAAGATTATAAAATCTCAAAAGTCATCAATGAAATCGTCTCTATGGGAGATATTAAAATATCAAAGAATATAAAGCAATATCAATATAAACAATTGCAAGAGTTCATTAACGATTTAACAAGTACAACAAAGGAAATAGAAAAACCTCAAAAATTAAAAGGAGATAATGAATCAATACAAGAGAACATTGAAGATGATAACATCCTTAAGCAGATTGACGTTGGTTTAAAAAAACATCACATTGAAAAGATTAGACCTATTGATGATGCTAATAAAGATAAATCATTTACACAAAAATTCACAGAAGAGATTTCTTTTCTCATTCCTGAAACTATTTATCAAATTATTATATCTGATAGAAAAATGTTCAATGAATTTAAAAAAATATATGAAGAAAATAATGATTTAGCTAAAACCATAATAAATTTCAAGAGAAGATTCATAAAACGTCCCTCTATGAACCCTCTTGACAGATATAAAAAACTTGGAGAAATGATTAAAAGATCTAAAAAAGATAATGTTTGTTTAAATAAATTTATTCAATATGGAGGATTTGCTCTCGAACAAATCACTACAAAAAGAAAAATAATAATAGCAGCACTTCAAGAAAGAGATAAGAGATTGAAACCTGTAAAAGATGTATTTCCTGAAGCAAAAATAATAGGAATCGAAAATGCTAGTGCTTATGCTAAGGAAGAGGCAACACTTGACAAATTAAAGTCAATAAAAGAGCAAATTTCGAATGCGGATGGTATTTTAGTAATAACTTCAACTTCTAAAATTAGTTTTCCAGGATTAAGTAAAACTATTTGTAGGCGTTTTTTAGATGGTATTGAATCTGAAAAATGTAAAATATTATTAGAAAAACCTATTATTAATATGGACATCTCGAAAAAGAAATATAAAAAATACTATGCTCCTAAAAAAGATCTCCCCAAAACAAAGAGAAAAAGTAGAAAAAGGAAATATAAAGCCATATTAAAAGAAAAAATCAATTCAGCGTTAGAAAAATTGGAAATTATTCTTAAAGAAAAAGAAGAAAGTATTAAAAAAGAAGAATTGATTCGTCCCGCAACTATAAATCCAATTCCAATCTACCTTGAGGCTAAGCCAGCCCAACTGTCGAGAGTTCCTCCACAACTATATCCAATGTATTATGATCAATGGGGGAGTCCTATATATTTCACACGATATTCTTATGGATATCAATATCCTCCTTATACTTCTATTCCCAATAATCCAATACAATACCAAGTTCCTTCTGAGCCAATCTCTACTAATCAAAAAAAAAGAGTCTCTCCTCTCAAATAAAGGAATAAATGATGAAATCTTAAAGATAATAAATAATTCTGGCAAAAGGAGATATATTTTTTCTGAAAAATAAAAAAAATAATATATTATTTATCTTCCCGTACTTTCTCTGTACTATGAAAACTACTATTTAATCCTTTTTTAACCCCAAATTTTCCTAAAAATAAAATAATTGGAAGCCCATAAGAGAGCCCCCATTCCCATGATTCATCTAAATTTATTACTTGCAAGTTAAAAATGAAGATCTTAATGAATAATACAAATGTGAAATAGATAAAAATTATATAAAAAATGTTTTTCATTCCTTTTTTATAAATAATGTCTGAAAACCTTAAAATTAATGTGATAAATATTGAGCTAATTGGCCATAATACAAAAAATAAAATAACTAATATAAATAGAGCAAGAATAAAACTATCCGTAAAAATTAAA
>JAEOTJ010000314.1 GCA_016839905.1 Promethearchaeota archaeon
AAATGGATAAATTAAAAATACTAGGAGAGCGTGCTGAAATTCTTGCCGCGGGATTAGATAAATTGTTAGAAGGAAAAAAAGTTTCAATGATCTGAAACGAATTTATTCGTTAAGGAATTTTATTCTTTTTTTCTGTTTCTTATTTCTTCTTGAATGATTTTAAAAAAAGCAGAAAATATTATGAAACCAAAAATCCCAGTACATAATATAATATACCATTCTTCATTAAATAACATTAGATTTATCTGCTGGTAATAAATCTCGTTAAATGCAAATTGTTCAAGAAATAAAAGGATTGATAGAAACAAGGGACCATATAAAAATATTGTTAAAAAAAAACCTAAAATCCCAAGAAAAAATCCGAAAATTACATCACTAGGATAATGGACTCCAAGGTGCATTCTAGAAAAAGAAACTAAAATAGCAATAATCAATAATATAAGGGCTATTAAAACTGAATTGAATAAATATCCAAATATTAATGCTTGAGAAGTAACATTATATACATGCCAAGAAGGAAAACTTTTTGATCTCTGATCTCGCTCTAATGCTTTAATTTCTTTCATTGTTTCATAGGGTCTTGAACGGTTAAAATTTTGCTTAATTAGATAAATTAAAAGCACACCATTAAAGAAAGTCATGCCAATATAGATGAAAAATATTCGGTCATACCAAATAAATAAAAAAAAAGCTATTAAAAAAAACCAGGTTGTCTCTCTACCGAAAAAAGATATAAATTTTGAAAAATATATGAATGGTTTTCCTCCGACTCCGTTGCACTTTATAATGATTTTTTTATCCCAATTCTCAATCTTATTTAGGAATCTGTTTATCATAGTTTATTAATGGTGTTTTTTCAATTCTTTTTAGATATTTATACGCTTTTTTAACCTTTCCTATTCTAGTTTTAAAATAATTAATTGAATGACTATCAGATCCAACAAATATTTGAGCACCTTCCCTCTTTAATTGAGTAATTATATTCTTAGAAGGGAATGCATGCCCTATCGGGAACTTAGGACCAGATAAATTATATTCAATTTTAATATTATTTTTTATACATAACCTACCTAACTGTAAAATTCGCTCGTCCGAAGTATCACAATCATTAGTAGGCTTTATATCCGACTTGTTGATATAACGAAAAATTGTATTAATATGACAAACATTTTCAAATATTCTCGATTTAATCATGGCTTCCATTAATGTAAAATAATCCTCAATAATTTGTTTTATCGATTTTTTTTTCAGTAATTCTAATAATTTTTCTCTTGTTGTGAAAGGATAACCATAGTCTGTCTCGTGAACAGTACCCGCTATAAAATCAAATTGTTTACCATACTCATCCATGAATTCCCGTAATTCCCCCTCCATATCTCGATAGTAGTCTACTTCAAGCCCGCTTAGCACAAAATCATAATTATCTTTTACCTTATCAATTTCTTCTAAATATTGTTCTGTCTTTCCCCCAAAAAATGGATAATTCTTATCATTTTCTATATAATAAAGCTCGTAATGATCAAGAAAGCATACATTTATTCTATTTTTTTCTGCAATTTTAACATAATTCTCAAAAGTAGGTCCAAATTCCACGATATCATGGCTCCATTTAGTATGAACATGATAATCTGTATATTTAAACTTCATAGATTAACTATCTTAATAATTAATGAATAATATTAAAGATTCAGATATAAAATATATAATATAAGATTTATTAAGGTTTGAATTGAGATTTATACCATGACTTATAAGATTAATGAAGAATTAAAAGATTACATGTTTGAGTTCATTGAAGATATCTGTGAGAAAATTGGTCCACGCGCATCAGGATCAGAACCAGAAAGAAAGGCAGGTGATAAAATTGAAGAGATTTTCAAGGAATTCTGTGATGAGACTAAGCAAGAAGAATTTACTCTGAGTCCAAGAGCATTTCTGGGGTGTATTAGATTTGATGTCATCTTAATAATGATTGGTGTATTGATTTATTGGATATCACTTTTAATAGATTTGGGATACATTCCCCTTGATTATAATGTTCATTTGATAATAATGTTAATCGGAATGATTATTGTCTTATTTGCCAGTATAACACTTATCTTAGAAGTAGTAAGATATAAAGAGGCCATTGATTTCTTATTTCCAAAAAAAAAATCAAATAATATAATTGGAATAATTAATCCCAAAGAGGAAGTCAAGAATACTATCATTTTTTCTGGACATCATGATAGTGCTTTTGAATTTAACTTTTTTAAATGGTTTAAAACATGGGGAGTTGTACTAATTTTTATAGGACTTGTATTAGTTTTTATTATAACTGTATTTACCTCATTAAAATTTTTATTCCTATTACTATCAATAGAATTGCCAATATTTCAAAGACAAGGAATAATGTTCTTTTTTTATTTACCTATCGCTGTTCTTTTCTTGTTTTTCATCAAAAAAAGTGCAGTACAAGGTGCTTTTGATAATTTAACTGCTGTGGCAATAATTCTCGGGATTGGAAAATATTTATCTGATCATCGAAATGATAAGAATATTTTTCCTAAACATACGAGAGTAAAATTGATTTCATTTGGAAGTGAGGAAGCTGGATTAAGGGGCTCAAAAAGATATGTTCAAGCTCATCTAGACGAACTAAAAACAAATCAACCTATCATTATCAACATGGACAGCGTTGCTAAAAAAGATAAAATCGTTTTTGTTAAAAACGAACCATTCACAAGTACTAAACATGATAAAGAACTAAATGATAAGCTTCGAAGCATCGCTCAAGATTTAAATATAAAATCAAAAACAGGACCAGTTCCTTTTGGAGGTACTGATGCTGTACATTTTACCAAGAATAACATTCGAGCGACATCAATATTAGGATTCCCTCTCACATTCAAACTTCCTTATTACTACCATACCAGCAAGGATACTCCAGAAGTAGTAGAAAAAGATGCTTTGGGTCAAGTTGTAGAGATCTGCTTGAATTACTTGATGTACCTTGATAACTTAAAATAGCTTCCATTTATTCAAATTATTAAGATTTAATAGATGTCAGAGATTTTTTTAACATAATCTTCTAACTCGTTCATTATAGTTCCATTTATCGAATGTTTTTCGAGAAAAATTGTCAATAATGCTTTTTCACCACAATTAATAATAATTATTGTTTTATCATATAACTCCGTGATGATTTTTCTAATTTCTTTACCATCAATAGTTTTCTCAAGTTCCTCAGCGCTTTTCATAACCGATGCATTCATTGCAGCAAATAATTTTCCATCAAAATCTTTTCCAAGGTTTTCAGAGATGAGGTCGCCCTCTCGATTAGATAAAGCAACTCCATATAAATTACACTTTTCTTTCATTTCATTTAAAATTAATCGTATTTTTTCAAAACTCCTTGTCTGCTGAGGATTAATATTGTTCATTTCTATTATATTAAAAATTAATTAGGCTATTATTTATTTTCTCTTTTTTTCTTTAATTTCAATTCCTTTTGTTCTTGGGAAATTCGAGCCCTCATTTGTCCTTTAGCAGCCATGAAACTCGCAGCAGGTGCTTGTTCCCTTTGCTTTTTTTCCATTTCTATTTCTTCCAATTCATCTTCTATATATTCCATACCCTTTGAGAAAGATTTTGGAGCAGCTCCAACTTTTTTAAGCCTTTTTAATTCACCCATCAACTCAGACTTAAGCCCAACTAAACTTTCCTGAGACTCTTTCGCATTTCCCGCATAATAACTGGTTCCTGATTGTTGAATATTCATCATTACATTTAACTCTTGATTGTATTTCGATTTAAACTCTTTCTCATCATTAGTAATTTCCACTTTATCATTTATTACTCGTAATTTCCTTCGTCCGGCTTTATCCATATATTCCACTTGAAGTTGAACGGGAATTTCTTCTTTCTCTTGTTCTCCTAATCCTTTTGGAGACTCTAATTCGACATATAATTCTCTATCTTGAGTGACTGCCCCTAGATTTATCTCTGATCCAGCCACACTCTTAGAACTAAAAGCACCGGTGACATTTTTAATACTCATATATTTTGGAATTATTATTTTTACTTTAACATCTTTTCCAATATAATTTGTTTGTCGTAATTCTGTAAAAATAGCCTCCATTTCATCACTGGAGATTAAAAAAAGCTTTCCACCAGTGCTATCTGTTATTTTTCCTAATGTTTGTAAGCCCATCTCATTATTATCTCCAGAAGCAGAAACTCCTACCACATCAACGATGATATTACTTTGATTGCATAAGTCAGCCATTCTTTCATAAAACTTCTCTGCACTAGCTGTTGTACCTGATAGATTTCCGATGCCTTGGTTTGCCAAACCATCTGTTAATAATGTAATTCTACCAGATTCTTTCATTTGAAATAAATCAAAAGTACTTATTGCAAAAAATAATGCTGGACCTAAAGCTGTCATATCTATAGACCTAAGATTTTCAACTTTCCTTACCCATCCATCCGCAAATTCCCCTATAGATCCTGGCAAAATATCGGTCTTAATAGATTTTTGCAATTCCTCTTTCATTTTTTCAACAGAAAATAGTAAATCCCCTCCAAATCTTATAGGGTCCTCATCATATCTCATATAATAATAGACTGTGCTTTCAAACGCGATTAATATAAACCTTGTTGCAGGAGAATTTATTTTAAAATCCTTAATTGTTTGAACCAAGGACTTCTTTACGGCTTCAATCTTAGCCCCGCTCATACTTCCAGAGATGTCTATTACGGATATATATAATTCCCCTTCTGCAGCACTAACCTTCGTTATTTCCTCATCCTTTTCCGGATCTTTTAGTTCAATATCTTCAATTATGAAATCTACATCATCTGGTAACGTTTCTGATATTGTTTGCTTATCAATAACATTTATTGTGCGACAAAATTTACACTGAAAATGAGTCCCTATTTTAGGATCTTCTTGAATTATATTAATATCAGTAAGAACTGCACCACATTCACTACATTTAATCGGTTCCGTAGTTACCTTCTTTTTTGCTTTCGTAATTAAACCTTTTAAGCCAATTGAATATATATAAGGATATAATTCCGATTTTTCTGGTTTTTTATCCAAGAATTTATCAAAGGATCTTTTAAACATCACTTTCACTTTAAAATATATGCATAAGTATAAGAATAAATTGATTTTTATTATAAATAATATATATAGAATTTAAAAGTTTAATTATTCAAACATATTTCCAGAAGAGTGTTAAAAAACAATGTATGACGCGTTGTTTAAAGTGGTTATCTTCGGCGATGGGGGTGTAGGAAAAACAGCTCTAGTCAATAGATATCTTACTGGATTATTTAATATGGAATATAAAATCACTGTAGGTGTGGATTTTCATTCAAAAAATTTAGAAATTGAAGGACAAAAAGTAAAATTACAAATATGGGATTTTGCTGGAGAAAATCAATTTAGATTTCTTTTTCCTACTTATGTTAAAGGAGCATCAGGGGGCATCTTTATGTATGACATTACAAGACCTTCAAGTTTAGATAGTATCGCAGAATGGCTTACTGTTATAAAAGGAAACAATATAAACAGCGAACATGACTTTCCCATTATTATTATAGGAGGTAAGGTAGATCTTCAAAATGAGAGATTAGTATCTATTGAAGATTCTTTTAAAGTGGCAAAAGAACATCATTTATTAGATCCAATCGAATGCTCAGCTAAAAATGGTCAAAATATAGAAAAGATTTTTCATATTATTACTTTTGAAATGATGAAAATAGCAAATCTACTTTAAAATAATTTTCAAATATATTTAAATTTAAATATCAAAATTCAATCATTTTATTATGATAATGTTATTAAAACTAGTAAAACTTACCTAATCTTATTTAAAATTATCAAGAAATCTTGACAACTTGTGGGTTTAACACCAAACCCTGTATCCCATCATCTGCTATAGAATTTGGGAATGCTTATTTCATAATAATCTTATAAAAAAGTT
>JAEOTJ010000072.1 GCA_016839905.1 Promethearchaeota archaeon
TGAGATTACGAGCTTTTTAGCTACGAAAGAGGCGGCAAGACAGGCTTATCAAATGTCTGGTCTTAGTCCTAAAGATATTCAAGTATGTGAAGTGCACGATTGTTTCACCATTGCAGAGATTGTTGCTCTAGAAGATTTAGGTTTTTATGAAAAAGGTAAAGCTGTTGATGCCATAAAAGAAGGAGAAACTAAGAGAGATGGAATCCGACCGGTAAATACGAGCGGTGGACTAAAGAGTAAGGGGCATCCTGTGGGCAGTTCAGGCGCAGCAATGGTAGTAGAGGCATTTAAACAAATGAGGGGCACCGCTGAGAGAAATAGACAAGTAAAAAGTCCAATACCTGAAATTACTCTCACTCATAATCTTGGAGGATCTGGTGCAACATGCGTAGTTCATATTTATGAGAAATAATTAAAAATTTAAAGGTTTCCAAGGGGAGAAAAGCCTTCTTTTTTCTTATTTTTATTAAATATTATTTTCTTTAAATGATCTTATCTGTCTTTCATAATAATTTTAAACTTTGTATTTCTACCCTCCATAGTTCTTTTATAGAGCGTCTTTAGCTGTGGTATTAAGCTTGCTGATTTATAAATACTTACTATTGGATTTTTATTAATGCGAACTTCTCTAAGAGTTCTTAAATTATTTAAGGATATGGGAAGATTTGTTATTTGGTTTCTTGTCAAATAAAGGTATTGAAGAGAAGTTAAATTTCCAATCGAGTCTGGGAGGCTTGATATTTGATTTCCATCAAGTTCTAAACGTCTTAAAAAAGTAAGATTAGATATACACTCAGGGATCTCTTTTAAATGATTACTACTTAAATACAGGCTTTTCAAGGAGTTTAACTCACAAATCCATTCTGGAAATTTTTTCAAATTAATTTGATTTTCAAAAGAATCTTATTAAAAGTTCTAAGCTAAATTATGTTTTTGCATATATATGTTATCCCATTATATTTTAGATTACTTTAGTAAACATAACATTACTTAATTATATACTGGTCTATAATGATTGAGTTTAAAAAAAAAAGTTAATTTGGATAAATTCATCCAAATATTTTTTGGTCTTTTATCTTCTAAATAAGGAAAGCAATTGTATCCCCAATTGAAACGGTGATAAGGTTGAAATTACGCATACAAATAATGTGGTGATAATAATTGTATTTGAAATAATGTTTCCTATTTTTTGATAAGGGAATGTAGAAACGAAGCTTGAAAGTAAAATCATTGGAATTGCTATGAAATAGGTCAACATAAAGAAAGTATTCCTCATTAAAATACTCAACAGTAATATATAGACTATTAAATATATCAACTGAATGATATGAGAAATAGCTGAAGGTTTAAGAGTCTTTAAAGCATTATTTCTCTAAAAAATATTTTTTTATTCACATTTACGAAGATTTTTTAAAGTCAAGTTGTATTTTATTATTAGAATAAGATGACCCAAAAAAAATCAGAAACATTTTCACATCCGTTAAATGGCTCTGAAAGAAAGAGATCAACACGAATTGACAATGCACCCCCCGATTTATATGATCCTTATAAGCCTAGATTGGGGAGGCGAGAGAGCGAACCGCATTCAGCTGAGGTGACATATATTCATGATGTGTTGACGAGCAATTTTCCCGAGGGGAGAGCTATATGGGATTTGCATCATTATTTTATGGGAAGTAAAGGTACTTTAAGAGGACAAAAGATTGACATTCAATTCGATGTGTCTTTCTTTATGGATTTAAAAATACCGCATACCCTCTCATCTTATGATGCTCGTAAGTATGAGGGAAGGATTCCAGATATGGTTATCAATGTTTTATCAAAGAGCACGTGGAGAGCAGATTTAAGTGAAAATGTAGATATATGCAAAGATTTGGAAGTTCCAGTATATGCTGTTTTTAATCCTTTTAAGGTAACCAGTAAGATATATAAACCGCCATTTCTGCGAGTGTTTATTCTCAAACACGATGGGACTTATAAACAAGAAGACCTTCGCAGTAACACTCTGACTGAAGGAGAAAAGATTGATGAAAAAAATATTATTAATGTTAGTGATAACCTCCCGTTTCGATTGGGTTTGATGCAACTGAAACAACAACATGAAGGAGACCAACCCCTTTTTCGTTTAGTTTTCATAGATCCTTCAGAATCGAGGATATTTACTTCAAAAACAGAGAAGGTTAAAAAAGAAGCGGAAGAGAAAGTTAAAGAAGCGGAAAAGAAAGCTAAAGAATTGGAGAACGAACTCAAAAAATATTATGAGAAATTTGGTAAGCTAGAATAAACATAAAAAAATTCTAATTCTATTATTTTTAAATGTTTATAATTCTCATAGGTATAAGCCCCTTCCATTCAATTTTATAACCGAAAATTAATAAAAAAGATATTTGATCCTAAATGAATTTTTCCCATTGCGATTTTCTTCTAAGAATTTTATCTGATTTCAAGATCCCAGCTGTCAGGGGGCTTTCCATTTTGTAAATCCTGAATAATTTTTTCAAATATAATATGATACTTTTCCTTATTTTTATCATATATATTTTTAGAAAAAAACACGATGGAATGAGAGAGAGAGACAGGAATTAAAGAAAAAAAATTAAAAGTATGGATTAATCAATATCTAGATCAAAATCAGCCATTACATTAGGATACGCTTATTATATATTATTATATAGTGATTGATTTATAAAAAAAAAAAAAAAAGTTAATTTGGATAAATTCATCCAAATATTTTTTGGTTTTTATCTTCTAAATAAGGAAAGCAATTGTTTCCCCAATTGAAACGGTGATAAGGTTGAAATTACGCATACAAATAATGTGGTGATAACAATTGTATTTGAAATGATGTTTCCTGTTTCTTGATAAAGGATTGTAGAAACGAAGCTTGAAAGTAAAATCATTGGAATTGCTATGAAATACATAAGCATGAAGAAAGCATTCCTCCTTAAAAGGCTCAACAATAATATGTAAATTTCTAATAGGTTTAAATACTAAAAAATATAAATCTTTTTTTCTTATTGATTAAATAGAACAGTCTTATGCACTAACTATTTTAATATGCCCTCAACAGTTTTATCTTTACCAAGCTATAGGCAAATGGAAAATACATGCGGGTTAAGTTCTTTTCTAATGTGTATAATGCCCGATGTAAATCTGGAGTTTAAGTTATTTTTGGATGAATTATTCGATAATATCGAATTTCATATTCCCAATTTATTTGATGAAATCGAAAGCTTAAATGAATACAAATGGTCTGTTGCTTTGGAGTATATATTACTGAAATGCTTAGGATCTAATATTCTGAGTCCTCTTATTGAGAAAAAACTCGCAAGATTTTATGAAAATTATAAAATTCTAACAAACTTTAAATTACAAGACAGAGAGCATGAGGATTTGTTTTTCATGCCAGATTATATCCTTGATCATTATTTTGACTTTTTTGATTCATTTCTCGTAAATCCATATATTCTTAATAGAAGCTTATTTTCTATGAAGACAGATAAGGATATAAGAATGTTATTTACGCTCTTTGGAGGTAAATTCCATCCTCATGAAAGTCCAGATGGGACTGGTGCGTTATTTTTTACAGAATCTGATTTTAAATCAACGACAAGTGGAGATAAGTTAAAATTATTAAATGATCATTTAAATAATCTTAACGAAGAAAAAGTTCCTTGTATTCTATTGAATTTAGAACAACATTGGGTTACCGTAAATACAATTCAAGGAAATAGTGTATACTTTAATGATCCTTATACGGGAGAACTCGATATGGTGGAAATTAACCAGAATTTCCTAGAGGGGAACAGATTCTATCTTTATTATCTTAAACCAGAATCTGCAATTATCTTGAGACCTGACATTAAGCGCTTTTTATTAACCGAAGCAAGTAGGGAATTTAAAAATGTTCAAAAGTTTACTGAATCTGTCAAAGATAAAATACAAACTGATATGGCCGTGGATCTCTCATCTGAGGGTATAGAACATTTAAAGGACGACATTCAGAAGGCTGCGGAATTATCTTTTGAAACTAAGAAAGAAGATATCGATGCATTAACTAAGATTTTAATACCCAAGGAAATAATATCAGAGATTGCAGACGAGTTTCATGATATAGAAGAAGTTAAAGCAATTGAGAGAGTAGAAATTGAAGCTGAGAGAGTGGAAAAAATAGTAGAAAAAGTAAAAGTCGCAATTGAACCTATCACAAGTATTACTGAAGAAGAAGGAATTCCACGAAAACCTCTCATAGAACCATTAGAAGAACGTGTTGTGAAATCTATAAAAAAAGTGAAAGACATTTCAGATATTTCAGAAGTTAAAGAGATTGAAGAAATAGCTTTTGAAGTTCCAGAAGATGAAAAAATGAGTGATATCCATAATTTTGCTCAAAATCTATTGAGAAATTTTGAATTTCAAAAACAAATAGTTATGTCAAAAGCTGATAAGTCAAAAGTTAAAGACACCATAGTAAAAGAAGAGATTAAAAAACCTGAACCTGAGAAAAAAGAAGAAGTATACAATCAGTTATCAGATAAACAGAAAACTGAGGTATTAGAAAAAAAAAAGGATGTGAAGGTCACGGATATACACAATTTTACAATCAATTTATTGAAAAGATTTGATGCCAAGAAAAAACTATTGGATGTAGAAGATTAAAATTGAACGACCTACCTCATTATAAACAAATAACACTTGGATGCGGATTAGCCACCACATTAATTCTCCTCAATCCTGAGATATATGAAGATCTTAAAATTTTTTTAAATGACCTCTAAAGGTCTATTTCCTTTCTTAATCCAAGATTAGCTATCAAATTTAATCTAATAAATGAGTATAAACGGGTTGTAAGTTTAGATTATATCTTATTGAAGACTCTTGGTGATAATCCATTAAACAAATTTCTCACAGAAAAATTAAAGGATGATTTTAGCAATCATTCATTAGTTTCTCTCTTTTTTAATATTGTTATTTAATTTTATTCTTAAAAAATATATAAAGAATAATTTTCAATTGATTTCTAATCACTTTTAAATGGAAATTTAAGGATGAAATGTGTCATTTCATTTTTCAAAACCACATCTATAATATTAAAAAAATAACGACAATAAGTAAACATAACATTACTTATTATATACTAGTCTATAATGATTGATTTTAAAAAAAAAGTTAATTTGGATGAATTAATCCAAATATTTTTTGGTTTTTTATCTTCTAAATAAGGAAAGCAATTGTATCCCCAATTGAAACGGTGATAAGGTTGAAATTACGAATACAAATAATGTGGTGATAACAATTGTGTTTGTAATAATGTTTCCTGTTTTTTGATAAAGGATTGTAGAAACGAAGCTTGAAAGTAAAATCATTGGAATTGCTATGAAATATGTCAGCATGAAGAAAGCATTCCTCCTCCAAATACTTATCAATAATATGTAGCTTACGAAAAATGTTGTCTGAATTATAAATAATAGAAATGCTGACTTACAAGTACTCTTGAGGTCCCTCTCGAATTTATTTTGAAGAATGAGATGGAAAGTAATGCCTATTATAATGAATGTGAAAAAGTATACCGCGTAATAAGGGGGGATCCACAAAATTTTTCCCAAATAAGGGATCATTGCAAAATAATGTAGCCCAGTCGCCAGATATAATATAATATACAATATAGCAGCCAATATTATTCCCAAAAGGATTTCTCTTTTCAACTGACCTTTTGGTCGTATGAAGACTCCCTTAATCATATTTTTAATTTTTAAATCTGTTTTCTTCCCTATTCTCCAGAGCAGGATTAATAAAGACATTGCAGAGCCAAATAAAAATATACCCATCATACCTGTAATGGATAGAGGTAGAAAAAGAAATAATGGAAATAGTATAATAATCCCTGCGAAACTGAATAGCATTGTAAATGCTAGAATTTTAACAGAAAGACTCTTTACTGACTCTCTTTCCAATTCTATGATATTTCTTTCCTCTTCCTTTGGTTTTACGATAAGTTTAGAGAGAGGGTCCAAAATTAAAAAGAATAGTCCAATCCCTCCAATACACTGCATTATCAAGATTAATCCTCTAATGTTTACATAGAAATTCTCATCAACGGGTCTTATATCATCAAAAGTACTAATCACCCAATCTCTTGCTTCTCTTATGAAATCTTGATCCCAAGCTAATAATAGATGATCTGTATTATCATCATAAAAAATCATGGATGCATTTCCATCGTCGAAACTCCCATATAATTGATTCGTATCTATCTTAGATTCGTCCTTACCAACTCTTAAACCAATATTTTCTTTTATAGCGGTGAGATTCGCAACTTCATCGAATTTTGCATGGATCATTAACACATTTAATGGTCTTGATTTAGTTCCTGTTCTTGTATCCGTACCATTAAAACTTGTTCCAACTCCAATAAAACATTGAAAATCTAAGTCATTTTTTATAATTTCTCTTCCTGGACCGCCACCCATACTATATCCAATGTACCCCAGCTTATCCATTTGAATGTCTCCTCTATTCTTTAAAGAGTTTTTTATAGCTTCAACATCTTCTATTAACTTATCACGATCAAGGACTCCAGAGCTTTGACCATGCCCTCGGAAATCAAAGGTAACTGCTACATACCCCGCAGTTGCTAATTCAATAGCATAACCTTTCATTATTTCCTTATTAGCCATAAATCCATGAGCAATTATAATCGCGGGTTTTTTATCCTTTTCTCTTCCAACTGGCTCAAAAACATTATAAACAATACTTTCCCCGTCTGATGTGGTTGAAATTCTTCCATATGTTATTTTTATTGAAATTGGGGTAATATACATTAAAATTGTCCCTAAGATAAATAATGAGAGAAAGATAGATATTAGAAGTAATCTTTTTTTATTTTTATCATCTAAAGCCATTTTAGTTTTAAATTCCTGTTTTTTTTAAATTTAAATTTATTTACAATGATTATTTTAATTTACCTTCTTTTTTAAAAATCTCTAAACTTTTCAACATTCTTGTTTTTTAAATAAAAGGGATAACCTAAGAACATCCTTTACAATTTTTGTATCTACTCCCTTATAATTAAGTACTGACATTTTTATTCTCACTTAAATATGTCTCTATATTTCCTCATAATAATCATTATTTTGTTAGTATCGGCTAATTTTATAAACAAATGATCAATTAAAAATTAACCCTTTTTTTTGTTTTCTACACATTCCACACCCCATTTACTAAATTTGAGAATTCTATGGAACTTATATTATCTTTAA
>JAEOTJ010000315.1 GCA_016839905.1 Promethearchaeota archaeon
ATATTATTATATCTTATTTACTGATATGTGGCATTCTGTTGGCATTAATGAGCCTGGTGAATGGGAGATATATGATGATTGGCTTCACCCTCTTTCGCCCATGCATTTAATGATTAATTTATTTATTTTAATAAATTTAATCCCTGCACTTTTTGGATTTAACAAGTTTAGGAAGAGTTCTCCGGGTATATTAAAAAAAAAGATGGGTTATTTAGTCTATGCTTCCATTATTGTCGGAATGGTTATTAGTTTAGATGTGGTAATTTTAACTGATGCGAAATATATACCTTTTCTATTCTTAGTACGTTTTCCCATGTGTCTCGGATTATATTTAATATATCTTGGTATGAGACCGGTAGAATTTGAGGAATTTTAAAAATTTTTTTATTTTACATTCTTTTGTATTAAAATTTCTTTTATTATACGAAATCCTCGCGTTATAACATTTTTAAGATTTATTTAGTCTCTAATAAAATAAGATATATTTCTTGATGAATCATTATTATTTAACGAGATTAATGAATTGATTTGATTATTTAATTAATAATAAAACAGAAAAAAGAAATGGAACATAAATTTATTCATCCCGTAGAAACGCGATATCGGACAGAAATTGCCGAATTATTCACCGAAGAAAAGAAATTGGATATTTGGATGTTAGTTGAGGCTGTTTTAGCAAAGGTACATTCTCAAATGGGAACAATACCTAAGAAAGCTGCTGGAGAAATAGATAAAGCGAGAAAAAAGGTTAAAATAGAGAGAGTAAAAGAAATTGATAACCAAATACATCACGATTTAATGGCAATGGTTAAAGGTTTAGCAGAGCAATGTGAAGGAGATGCAGGTAATTATATACATTTAGGGGCTACTAGTTATGATATAGAAGATACTACGATAGCTATACAATTGAGAGAAGCTTTAGAATATATCCAAAATTCATTAAAAGGTCTTCTGAGAGAACTAGTTAGATTGATGGAAGATAAAAAGGATCTCGTATGCATTGGTCGTACTCATGGTCAACACGCAATCCCTACTACATTTAGCATGAGATTTGGTGTTTGGGCTTATGAAATAGATAGACATTTTGACAGGATATCTGAAGTGTTAAACAGGATTTCTTATGGTAAAATGTCCGGAGCGGTCGGAACAATGGCTAGTTTTGGTGATAAAGGAATAGAATTGCAAGATATGGTAATGAAAGAACTCAATTTAAATCCCGTACTCATTGCAAATCAAGTAGTTCAAAGGGATCGTCATGCAGATGTCATATTATTGACTGCATTGATTGGGCAAACGCTTGCTAAAATTGCAAGGGAAAATCGAATTTTGCAAAGAAACGAGATAGCAGAAATGTTTGAGCCTTTCAAGAAGAAACAAGTAGGTAGTTCCACAATGCCACATAAAAGGAATCCCCATAAATCAGAGAGGATCTGCAGTTTGGCTAGAATAGTTAAATCTAATGTAATACCCGCACTAGATAACATGATTTTAGAGGATGAAAGGGATTTGACAAATTCTGCATCTGAGAGAGTAATATTCGCAGAAAATTTTATATTTTTAGATTTTATGATTCAAGAACTAACTCGTAATTTCAAAGATATTGAAATTAATGAAGAAAATGTTGAAAAAAATCTAAATCTTACAAAAGGTGCTTGTTTAACTGAAAAAGTAATGGTTGAATTAGTAAATAAAGGAATAGGGAGACAAGAAGGTCATGAGATTTTACGACAAGCTGTCATTAAAGCTAGAAATAAAAAACTTTTCATGAAGGATATCTTGATTGAGAATGAAAAAATAGGAGATAAGTTTTCAAAGGAAGAATTAGAAGGGTTATTTGATCCTTCTCAATATATCGGGAAAGCAATTGAACAAACTGAGAATCTAGTTAAAGTTCTAAAAAATAAGCATGATTTATGAGCAAGAAAATGCCTGAAAAAAATAAAATATATTCACAATTGGGCGTTTCATCCAAAAAAGAAGATGTTCATAAAGCAATTGAAAAATTAGATAAGGGTCTTTTTCCCGGTTCATTTTGCAAAATCGTTGAAGATATTCATGGTAGAAACGATTTTTGTTCAGTATTTCACGCGGACGGTGCTGGAACTAAATCAAGTTTAGCATATATGTATTATAAGGAGACGGGAGCCATCTCGGTTTTTAAGGGGGTTGTCAGGGATGCGATAGTAATGAATATTGACGATATTCTATGCGTTGGAGCAACAGGGAACATTTTTTTATCTAATAATCTTGGTAGAAATGAAAAACTCGTCTCAGGGGATATTATAGCCACAATTATAAATGAATATAATGATTACAGTAAAAAATTAAGTTCTCTCGGCCTGAAAGTTATAGTGTGTGGAGGAGAAACGGCTGATGTAGGGGATTTAGTTAAAACGCTCATATTGGATGCTTCAGTCTTCACGAGCATGAAGAGAGAGGAGGTTATCGATGCTAATAACATTAAAAGTAATGATGTAATTGTGGGTTTGGCTAGTTTTGGAAAAGCTTCTTATGAGGATGTATATAATAGCGGAATTGGAAGTAATGGTTTAACACTAGCGAGGCATGGTACGCTTTCACATAAGTATTACAAGAAATACCCTGAATGTTATGATCAAAATCTTGAGGAAAAATTAATTTTTTTTGGTAAGCATCAATTAACTGACAAGATAAAAGAAATAAATTTAACAGTTGGAGAAGCTCTTTTATCACCAACAAGGACTTATGCACCAATTTTAATAGAAATATTAAAGGATTATAGAGATAAGATCCATGGAATAATACATAATACCGGTGGAGGGCAAGCTAAGAACCTGAATTTTGGCAATGGTATTAATTATATAAAAAACAATCTTTTTACAACTCCTAAGATTTTTGAAATAATCCAAGAATCTTCCAAAGCCAAATGGGAGGAAATGTATAGTGTATTTAATATGGGTCATAGAATGGAACTATATTGTGAAGAGTCGATTGCTAAAGATATTATGAAAATTGCTAAAAAATTTAATGTCGAATCAAAAATCATTGGGCAGTGTGAAAAATCAGAAATAAAGGATAAAAATAAGGTTGAAATAAAGTCTAAACATGGTTCTTTTAATTATAATTAGGTTGATTCAAGATTACCGAGATATTTGATGTTATTTGCATTGGAGCAGCCTTAGTTGATATGGTTGCGCGTGTTGAGAGGCATCCTTTAGAAGATGATGAAGTCTTTGTATCAGATTTAAAATTATTATCCGGAGGAGCGGCGGCTAATTCCGCTTACATATGCGCCAAATTAGGATTAAAAACTGCTTTTATAGGAAAATTAGGTTCTGATGATGAATTTTGTAATAAAATAATTAATGATTTTAAAAAGGTTTCTTTAGATATATCATTGATAAAATATTCTAAGGAACATGGAACAGGATCTGCATATATCGCTTTAAATAAAGAAGGAGATCGTAGAATTTATGCTCATAGCGGGGCCGCCAATTTACTTTCTAAGGATGATATAAGAGCCGAGGAAATCTTGAAAACGAAAGTTATTTTTTTAAGTAGTTTAAAAAATCTGGAACCTTTTATTGAGGCTGTTGAAATTGCAACGAATAACAAAATAACTACTATTTTAAATCCAGGTATGTTAATAGTTGACCAAGGTTTATCTGAGATAAAAAAATTGCTTGAGAAGTTAGATATTTTAATATTATCATGGCGGGAATTTACATCGCTTTTGAAAATTCAAGAATCAAATCTGAATGAAAAATTCATAAAAAAAAAGGCTCAAACACTTTTGAAATTAGGAATTAAACTACTTATTATAACAATGGGAAAAAAAGGAGCTTTTTTAGTAAGTAGTGAAAATTCTGAATTAATCCCTTCAAGTAGAATAGATGAAGTGGTTGATACCACGGGGGCGGGAGATGCGTTTTCTGCAGGCTTTATCTATGGATTTGTTCAAAATTTAAGTTATGAATTTGCAGATCTCATAAAAAATGTAAAAATAGGAAATTTTATAGCAGGAAGATGTATTCAGAAATTAGGGGCGAGAAATGGAACTCCTAATGTTGAGGAATTAAAAAAGGGTTTAATATAATTCCAAATAATAAAATTTATAATATTTTAATTCAATAATTTTTTAATTAATATAATAATATCTCTGAGAGTAGTAAAGTTGGTTGAGAATTATAGCATAAGGAAAAAGCTAGTAAAGGATAGAGTTATCTTTTTATTTGAGGTTATATTAGTTTTTGGTGGAATAGCATTATTGATGTTAGGTCTTAGAAGAGTTCTACCTTTTATCTTAGAAGAAGGTTCTACCACGTATGGTCTCTTTTTTTATCTATTTAGGGCATTATGTTTATTTATTGCACTTCCATTACTTTTAATTGTTTCAAATTTCATATTCGAATCACAAAAAGGAGAAATCATAATTGAAGAAGATATTAGTCCATTCAAGGGGCATCTTAAGCAGTATAAACTTACAAAAAATAATTTTAAATACCAATTATTATTTGGAATTTTATTGTTATTTCTCTTTTTCATTCCCCTTGATTTCTTAGGTTATCTTCTCATACCAGAGTTCTTAGATTACCAAAGTGAGGCAATAACAGAAAGTGCATTAAATTCTTATTTTTTACAAAGTTATTTCATGTTTTTAATTCTTGTTATTATTATTCAATTATCAGTTGCTCTATATGAAGAAACCTTATATAGAGGTTATATTGTAAAGCGGGGAGCTGATAGTTTTCACAAGAGCTCAGCAATAGCAATCGGAGCCCTTTATTTTGGTTTAATGCATTTTGCTTATATTTTTAGTCCAGTAAGCCAAAATTATTCAATATTATTTCCATTCATATTTTTTATGCAATCATTTTTGGTTGCAATAATTCTGTCACTCTTTTTATTACGGAAGAATTGGATATTTCCCTTAATTTTTGCACATGGAGTTAATAATATAATTTCGGCCCATACTGTCTGGTTACACTTACAGGGAATTGATTTTTTAATAACTGCATTAAGCCTTTACATGCCCTTGCTAATAATAAGTGTAATTTTATTAATATGGCAATTTCCTAGAATAAAAGAGGGAATCTCCACTGGTTTAAAAGATATTAATGCATATTTTAAAACAGATGATAAAGTTGGAGAAAGTCGTAATGATAAATTTTATAGGATCCTTATAGACATTACAATAGGAATTGCACTTTTTGGAATAGGAATATTTTTAGCATTATAATGAGGAAACGGATTAATAGTGAAGTTTGGCATAATTTCTGACACACATATAACAAGTAAAGATGATCCTAAAAAAGTCAAAATGCTTTTAGACCAATTAAAGGAGATATTTAGAGATTCTGATGAAATAATTCATGCGGGAGATGTATGTGAGAAAACTTTTTTAAGTAATCTTAAAAAGATTGCACCAGTTAAATGCGTAGCAGGTAATATGGATAATATCAAGGATTTAGATAAATTTATCAAATTTTCAGTTGGTAAGTATAATATTGGAGTAATTCATAAACCTCCAAAAAATATGGAGGAATTTTTTAAAAAAAATAATTTACATATTCTCATACATGGACACACTCACCAGCCAATCCTTCAAGGTACTCCTTATAACACTTTAATTATAAATCCGGGGTCCCCAACATTACCCAAAGCACCCCCTCCAAAAAAAGGTTTTGCAACACCCGTAGCAAGACCCACAGTTATTACCTTAAAAATTGATGATCAAGATATAATATCAACCTTTACAATAAATTTAAAACTTTAATAAATAAGAAAAGAAATAAATTATATAGAAAGAATTGATTTTATTAGTTAAATTAAAATTTTAAAGAGATGAAACTTACAAAATGGTTTCAAGATTAGATATTGTTCTTAAGGAACTTAACACAAATGGTAATTTCCGGGCCTCTTTATTCTCTACCAATACAGGCCTGGTTCTTGCTTCCCAAAAAGAGGAAGGGATCGATGATAGGACTGTTGCGGCAATGGGTTCATTATTAAGCGATGCTGCTTATAAGGCAGCCGAGGAGATGAGTCTAACAGATATGGTTTCAATGAAAATTAAATATAAAGAAGACTATATATTATGTAGAAATATCACAGTAATTGAGACACAAACAACATTTACTTTAGCAGTTTTATCAAAATTGCCGGGATCAGATGAACACGAAAAGTATTTTGACCAGCTCTTAGACTGGGCAATAGATAACTCTTATCCTGATTTACAAAAACTCTCATCTATTTAAAGCTATTAAATTCTCCACTTATTAGTTTTAAAAATTCTTTTTAATTAATTCGTCTTTTTTTTATATTGAAAAAATTAAATAAATTATAGATTTAAAGATTCATAAAATTTCAAAACTTCATTAGCAACACGTTCTTCATATCCACGATAAAAATGATTCGCCCCATCTATTATTGCCTTAAGTTTTGGTTCATTGAAATATTCATAATGAGAATTGAATTTTTTGTAATTATTAATGATGTCTATATTACCTTGAACAAATAATTTAGGCTTTTCAGTTTGAGACTGTTTTTTTAATGAGCCTCCCATTAGATACCACATGAATGATATTGCAACAAAACCAACGACTTTATCTGAATAATTTACTGCAGAACAACCAATCGCAGCGCCATAGGAATATCCACAAATTAGGATCTTTTCTAATCCTTTATTATTTATTAAAAAATCAATGCAAGCTTTTACATCATTTATTTCTCCGGTTCCATCTGAGGAATCTCCTTCTGACATTCCAATTCCCCTATAATTAAATCTTAAGCAAGAGAGATTATTATTCAGAAATTTATAAAATACTCCAGATATTATATTATTTAGCATAGTTCCTCCAAATTGGGGATGTGGGTGACATAAAAGAATTCCGAAGGTCTTATTAGAGCTTGATTGAAAGTATTCAGCTTCAAGTTTGATATCATTATTAGTAATGAAAATTTTTTCAGTTTCAACCATAATTTTATTTTATTTTCGATATTAATAAAGTAATTTGTATGGATCAAAAATTTATATTTTTAACTTATAATATAAAATTGTTTTGAATTTGAATAATATTAAAAAAAATTAATAAAAACCATTTATTTAATAAAATCAACACTTAAGAAAGTACAATGACATATGAGTTATAATCGAATCATAATAGAAAAGAAAATAAAGGAATATTTAGAAGAGGATTGCCAATTTCAAGATGTCAGCTCAAGTTTCATTCCTGAAAAAGCAGTAAGTTCAGCAAAAATCATTGTTAAAAGCAAAGGTTATATATCAGGATTGGAAGAGATAAAGATATTATTCGATATCTTAGAAGTTGATATAGACATTAAAAAAAAAGATGGTGAAGCGATTAAAAAAGGCGATATAATTATAGAATTGAAAGGAAGCACGAGAAAAATATTGATTGGAGAAAGAATGGGACTTAATTTTTTAACTCATATGAGCTCGATTACTACAACAACGAGAAAATTTGTTAATATCATAAAAAAATCGGGAAAAAATGTAAAAATAGCGGCTACCAGAAAAACCTTACCCGGATTTCGCATTTTTGAGAAAAGAGCCGTGGAATTAGGAGGGGGAGATACACATAGGTTCTCTTTAGATGACATGATATTGTTAAAGGACACTCATTTAAGATACTATGATGGGAATGTTGAAAAACTCTTAAAAAATGTAAAAGAATCAGCTAGCTTTTCAAAAAAAATCGAAATAGAACTCGAAAAGGTTGATGATGTATTAATAGCGGTAAAAAATGGCGCAGACATAATAATGCTTGATAACATGAATCCAGACCAAATAGAAGATGCAATAACTCTGTTAAAAAAAAACAATTTAAGAGAAAAAGTACTAATTGAAGTCTCAGGTGGAATAACTCCAGAGAATATTGTTGATTATTTAATTTCAGAACCTGATATAATAAGTTCTAGCAGGTTAACCCAATTTCCCTCTGAATACATAGATTTATCACTCAGGTTTGATTAATTTATTTTAATCAATAATTAATTCTTGAATTGAACATATTAACTCTTTAATGCTCGTTAATTCTTGATAAAGATCTTTTATTAAGGAAAATTCACCAACAACCAATAAAAGTTCGATTTTTTTTTCCGCTATTCGCCAATCTGTAATTGTTTTAATAATTGAATGATACTTAGAATAAAGTTCAGAGACCTCATCTATTATAATTTCTTTAAATGGGTAAATTAAACTAATATTCATTATCTTATAACCCTCCAGGTTATTAAATTTTTCACGGGTTTCAATAAAATTTACAATAGCATCTCGTAAACCTTCGCTTTTAGAGAGAAATCCTGATAAAGTCCGAATCTTTTCAAATCGATCTAATAACTCTTGAGAAATTTGTAATGAAATTATGGGCATAATATCAAAATAGAATTGTTTTTTAATATCATTTTTTAAAATTTATATAAATTTTCTAATAAAATCTATGCTTTTATGTAAATCTCCTGCGTTTGATATTTCTATTATTAAAGAACCATCATAATCATATTTCTTTATTAAATCAAAAATTTTTTGAAAATTAATTTTACCTGAACCGAGTGCTGGATGGGTATCTGTTTCTTTATCGAAATTATCTACAATATGAACATTTTTAATTCGGTCATAAAGGTTTTCCCATAATTTTTCGATGTTAGTATTAACAGTCCATGCGTGAGATGTATCATATGTAAAATATAGATCATCTCTATTAAGATCTTTAAAAAAATCTTTAATTTCATTCTCACTTAATAGAATTTTCGCTTTTTTTGGCATATTTTCAATGCAGACTTTTATATCTAAATCTGAAATTGAGTCTAATAGGACTTTTAAGGCTTTAATCAATTGTTTTTTATTATATTTATGAATCGAATTTATGAGAAAATTTGCTACTCCAGGGTGAATGGTTAATATTTTAGCGTTAATTTCTTGACATATTTTTGCAGTTTCGATATAGGATTCTACAGATGCATTGGATATTTTATCATTATGAGAACAAAGTCCCAAATCAATGAAAGGCCCGTGAATTTGCTTTTTTATCGAATATGAATTACACAAATCAATGAATTTCTGCTTTTTTTCATCAATAAATATATCTGGTGGATCAATAATTAACTCACAGATTTTTAATTTATTTTCTTCAGAAAAACTTAAACAAGCATCAGATGCATCAAGCAATAATTCATTTAAATCATTGTAATTATCTTTTTTAATCAATCCAAAATTAATAATGTGCCCTAATGAACTTATTCCCAATTCTCTCATTATAAATCAACTAAACCAATTTTAAAAATGGTGTTTGCTCCCTCAAAGACTTCCATTCTTAATTGTTCTATTCTTTCTGTATCCATATTTTAATTAAATAATGAAATAGTTTTAAAAAGCTTTTATAATATTAGTTAAAACTTTATATTTATATAAGATTTTGATAGAATTAAAACATAAACGTAAAAATTTAATACAAATAAAGAAGATGAAAGCATTAGGATTAGTTTTATTATATGATAGGAAGCTAGGAATACCAGAAGATATTTCTCAGAGATTTAGTGAATCTTTTCCTCAAATCACGGAAAATCTAGTAAAACAAGGACTACTCGATTTATTAGAATTAAAGAATATAATGGATAGAAAATTAATTTTTTGGGGGGGTATAAAAGAGAAGTTTGAGGAAATATTGAAAGATAGTGAATCAATTGGTCAGATTGCATGGCAAGTCTTTAATAATCATTCAGATTTGGAATGTTCAGAAGAAATAAAGAGTTTAATTTATGATGGAGTAAGTGCTCCATGGAAATTTACAGTAATGGCTTGCGTTCTTTATGAATAAATAATTTAAATGATATTTTCATTATTACATTTTATCCGAAGGTGTTTCAAATTTTTTGTAAAATAAGCGGGAAAAGAATTCCTTTAGTATCAACGGGTACATCTCCTTTCCTTGGTGCGGGTCAATTTGGGATGAAAGCCCATAAATGGCGTAGAAGATTCTTAAATAATCCAGATGCAATGATAGAGATTTTAGAAGCAAGTTACCGAGCAGGAGCCCGAGGAATTGAAGCAATTCCAACAGGAAAAATATTAGAGGCTTCTCGAATAATGGCAGAAACTCATAGCGATTATATAATAACGGGTTCTACCTATCCTGGAAGCGATCCTGGCATTGAAGCTCTAATTGAAGTAGGAGCAAAATTAATTTTCGTCCATGGAATGATCTCAGATGATAGGGGAAATAAATTACTTAGTTTATTAGATGATATCAACTCTCGAGATGTGATTCCTGGAATTGCAACTCACGATCCAATCCCTACTTTGAAGTATATCTTTGAAAACAATTTAAATGTTAAAGCTTTTTTGATCCCCTTTAATTCAAATGGAAGTTTTATGGGAGACAAGTTAAGATTAGAAGAGCTCGTGGACAAGACCATTAATTACTCTTTCATTGGAATGAAGACTTTATCTGCGGGAACAATTGAACCAAAAAGGGCTTTTAATTATATAGCTAAACATAATATATGTGCTGTTACTATAGGGATGGTAACTAAAGAAGAAGCAAAGGAATCAACTATGATTGCTTTAGATGTATTAAATAAATAAGAATTTTGACTATTTTAAATATTTTCTAAGGACTTCTCCCCTTGGTTCTTTTTCTTCGAAAAGTATTGCTTGAAAGGAATAGATTTTTGTATCTTTTTCTTTCCAAGCATTTTCAGGAAGCCATGCTTTCTGGCATGTATGTTTCAAAAAAGTTTTAACATCCCAATTTCGATCATGATCAATAGGAACTTGTGGGAGTAATAAACCCCTTCTCATACCCTTCTCAGCAATAAGTCCATCTCTTCCAATAACAATTTTTTCGAGATATTCTTTTGAGTCATCTACTTCAATTAATTTAGGAGGAGTTAAAATTGATAATTCAATAACAATATTATCCATTTCTTCAAGACTAACAGATGGAAATCGAGGATCTTCTGTTGCAGAGCTAATGGATACCCTATGAATTACATCATATAGGTCATATGTTGGTTCAATATATCCTATACAACCTCGTAAGGGATTACCAGATACATTAGTTTTATTAAGGGTTACAAAAGCACCATACTTATCATTGAACTTTTCTTTTATATCATCAGGTACTCCGATTCTTTTATCGTTTTGTAAAAAATATTCTATATTTTCACGAGCAAATTTAATCAGTGCTTTTCCATCCTCTTTAGAAAATCTTTCTTCATCAGACATAATTTCATTAAAATATATGGTTCTTTTATTATAAATTAAGTGAATAAATATTTAATATTTCTATAACGTTCTTTTTATTATTTTACCATAGGATTTAGATTCATCAATATTTATTTCATTACCTCCTAAAAATACTTTCCAAATTTGAACATTGGTTTTAAAATTTTCATAGGGCGAAAATTTTGCTTTTGATTTGAATATTTTTGATTTTATGGTATATTCTGGAACTTTATCAACAATAATTAAATCAGCGTCATATCCTTCCATGATAAATCCTTTATTTTTTAAATTAAATGTTTTTGCAGGATTTTCTGAAGCTATTTTAACAAAATCTTCAAGTGAAAGTTCATATTTAATCACTTTATCTAAAAACATTAATGTATATGTCTCAAATCCTGGAAAACCTGAGGGGGCATCAAAATATTCTTTGGATTTTTCTTCCATAGTATGTGGTGCGTGATCTGTTCCTATAAGCTTTACACGCCCTTCTTTAAGTTCTCTGAATAGAAATGAAGGATGTTCTTCATCTCTTAAAGGAGGTAAGACTTTACCATAATTTATATTATTTAACTGAATTCTATTGTTTAAAAATAGGTGATGTGGCGTTATTTCAAAAGAGATTTTTAAATTTTTATGATTTTTTAAAGCCTTTTGTATTAATGAATAGCTTTCCATGCAACTAATATGACAGAAATGCACGATAGGATAGTCTTTATAATCTAAATTATTGTCTGCAATGATTCTATAATAGTTTTGAAGGATAAAATTCACATATTTTGCTTCCATTTCTTTAGGATATAAATTATCATGAAGTTTTAAGATTGGATATTTCTCTAACTCAAATTCTTGGAGAATATTATCTCCCCGTTCAATTGAAAGTGGCCAATCAGGATGAATAAATATTGGAATTTGAAATTTAAATGAAATATTAAGAAGTTTTTGAACATTTAAATAATCAGTCCAATCTATATTACTTAATGGACTCAGCGGATATATTTTAAATCCTATAACGCCTAAGTCAATAATCTTAAATATTTCTTCATAATTTAATCCTTTTGGAACTCCAGCAATGAATCCTATATTTACATAAATATTATTTTGAGCTTTTTCCATCCAGTTTTCAATTTGTTCAGCACTGATCGCCGGTGGTTTCGTATTAGGCATGTTAAAAACAGTTGTTATTCCAGAATGGGCTGCTGCTTTCGTCCCTGTTAAAAAGGTCTCTTTATCACTCTGACCCATATCACGTAAATGTGAATGAATGTCGATGATTCCAGGTATAATTATTTTATTTTGGCAATCAATTTCTTTTCCATCCTTGTTTTGATCAGATAATTCTTTTAGAATTTTATCAGAAGGTTCATAAATTATGGATTTAATTAACCCATCTTCTAAAAACATCGTACCATTACGTAATAACCCCTCTGAAAAAATTTTAGAATTTTTTAAAATCATTACTATTAAAATTAAGTATCTACTTGTTTATCAATTTGAAAATTAATATATAAAATTTTATCTTCAATAGCATTTATTTTTTTTAATGATATTATTGCTATGTTCTCTAATATGGATGGAAAGATTTGGACGAGTGGTTTTAAGAATCCAATCATAATACCAGTGCTATTCAGATCAGGAGAAAGGATATATGACCTGTTATTAATATCGTTAAGTGATTCAAATTCCTTTATTATTGGTATTTCATACATATGTGTTATAAATGTGAACATAAAAGGGAATATTGAATTAAAAACTAAAGTTATGCTTTCTAAATTTTTAGAGTTTAAATCTATAATGAAAGAATTAATGTTTTTGAATTTTTTAAAATATATCCCAGGAGTAGATTCAATATATTTTTCTTTAATTAAAATATTATTTTGAATTGCCTTATCTAACGCCTTTTGTAATAGTAATGCTTGAGATCTTTCATCTGGACCTAAATATCTTAATTTTTTTCCCTTAAATTTAATAAGAATTTTTTTATCTAAGTAAAAAATGTATAAATTATTATTTTTTCTTATATCATATGAGATACAAAATGTTTCTCGAATACATGCACATATAGAATATATTTCAGGGGGAGTATTTCCTTCATCTATATCCTTCTTAGAATAATTAATAGTTCTTTCAGTTAAAAGTAAGAAATCGACCAAATTAATCAATAAAAGTTTTAATTAAGAATTATAAACCCCCAAATTTTTTCATAAGTTTATCAAAACCAGGAGGAAGGCCAGGAAGACCGCCTTTTCCACCTTTTCCACCCTTTTTTCTCATCTGCAAGATTCTTTTCATTAATTTCTTCATTTGATTATATTGATCTAACATTTTATTTATCATAGCATATGAAGTTCCAGAACCAATAGAAATTCTTTTTTTACGTGTCTTTTTTATTATTTGTGGATTATTTTTCTCTTCTTGAGTCATTGAATTAAGTACAACTTCCCATTGTTCAATATTCTTCTCAGCACCATCTTTCATGATATCAGGGATGTTTCCAGCACCTAACATGCTAATTATCTGTTTAAATTTACCCACTTTTTTTATTGACTTTAATTGATTATATAAATCATCTAACGTAAATTTTCCATGCATCATTCGACCTATAGTTTCTGGATCGGGCATTACTTCAGCATCTTGGACTTTTTGAATTAATGACTCTAAGTCTGGAACGCCTAATAAAGAGCCAACAAAGCCAGTAGAATCAAATTCTTCAAAATCATCGATTCTTTCTCCAGTTCCTATGAAACGAATGCCCACCTTTGTAGCGGCGCAGGCAGATAAAGCGCCCCCTCCCTTAGCGGAACCATCTAATTTTGTTACAATAACACTTCCAATATTCGTAGCTTTTGCGAATTCTTCTGCTTGATTATATGCTTGTTGGCCTAATGTACCGTCGATAACGAGACAAACTTCATTAGGTTTTAATTTTTGCTCAATAATCGCCATTTCTTCCATTAATTCCTTTTCTTCTTTATGTCTCCCAGCAGTATCTACAATAATTAACTCATTACCTTCAGATATGGCCTTTTTAGTTCCTCTTAAAGCAATTTTTATAGCATTCTTTTCATTAGGATTTCCATAACACTTCACGCCTAGTTGTTTTGTTAATTGTTCCAATTGTTCATATGCTCCTGGACGCCATGTATCGGTTGTAAGAACGGCAACTTTAAAGCCTTTACCTTTATAAAAATGTGCTAGTTTTCCAACAGTAGTGGTTTTTCCTGATCCTTGAATTCCAACGAGAAGTATTATATTTTTCTTTCCTGTCTTAATTCTTATGGGAGCTTTTTTACCACCAATGGTCTTGATTAATTCATCATGAACTAATTTGATTACGAAATCCTTCCTTCTAGATCCTTTTAGGTTTGTATTCATTGCTTCTTTTTTAATATTTTCTGTCATTTGAAAGACTATTTCTACTTTTACATCTGCAGTAAGCAAGTTTCGCTGGAGTTCTTGAACAAGTGCATTAATGGCATCTTTATCCACCTTAGGCAAGCGTCTTATCTTCCGAATTGCGTTGTCTATGCCTCTACCAAGATTTTCTAAGACCATAATTTATTGTATTTTATCATTCTTTTATTCGTAATAAATAATATTAAATAATAAATATTGATATGAGATTTTTTGATATTTTCACATCTTTAATATAAATATAAAAATTTTTTAGGTTTTCTTTCTTAATATTTTTAAAAGAAAAAGTAGATTAAATAAAAGGTGAATAACTTATTTCTATTAGAAGAACTGAGATTCAGAAGCTTAAATCTGGTCAGTATATAATGGTGGATGATGAACCATGTTTAATCAAATCTACTGAACGGTCTAAAAGTGGAAAACATGGTCATGCAAAAGTCAGAATTACTTGTGTTGGGGTGTTTGATAATAATAAAAAAAGTCTCACAATTCCATCAGGTCATTAAAATTAACAATTCGTTAATATTAGATTAAATGGTGGAAGTGCCCGAAATCATAAAGGGCAATGCTCAGATTAATTTCATTGAAGATGATACGATAAATATAATGAATCTTGAAACCTACGAATCCTTGGATGTAGATTGGCCTCAGGACGAGAGCTTAAAGAATAAACTTAAAGATATACAGGCACATCCAGATAGTATATCCTCAACTCAGGTGGAATTTTGGCAATTAGGTGGAAAAACGTTAATTAATAGGGTTTTTAGTGATTAATTAAAAAAAAACAAATCATATAAATATCATATTTTAATATTTTTTTAAGAATGATTATTATTCAACCTTAAAATTTAAATTAGGATTTTGATGGAGAAAAAAGGAATTGCAATAGCTTCTAGGATGGATTCTAATAGGGCCATTAAATTAGCTAAAGAAGTATATAATTTTTTAGCTCAAAAGAAAAAAGAAACTGTTTATTTAGAAACCCGCTTAGCTCCTAAAATCGCTCCCTATAACGGTAAGGATCTAATTTCAATGACAGAAAAAGATACTAGTTTTGTCGTTTGCATCGGAGGTGATGGGAGCCTACTTCGCGTGGCAAATAGCATGCCTCAACAGAATGCTCCCCCGATATTAGGTGTGAATATTGGCTCTATTGGATTTTTAGATGAGTCAAATGAAAGAACTGTTTTTAAAGATTTGAATAAGGTTTTAGACAATAATTTTAAAATAGAAAATTGTTTAAAAATTACACCCTATATTGTTAAGAGTAATTCTGAAAGAATTAAACTCAATAATGCTTTAAATGAAGTTTTAATTGTTTCATCTAAAAATTCAAAGGTATTACAAGTCTCAATTAAGATTAATGGAGTTTTTCTTAATAGGTCTTATTTAGATGGTGTTTTAATAAGTACTCCTATAGGGTCTACGGCATATAATCTTAGTGCAGGAGGGGCCATAATAAATCCTAAATTAGAATGCATGCAAATTGCAGCTTTAAATCCATTTGCGCGATCTGGATTAAAACCCATAGTGGTTCCACTAGATTCAGAAATAGAGGTAAAATTATTGCGACCACGTTTGAATGCTAAAATTGTAATAGATGGGCAGCAAACAATTAATAAAATTCAACCTAACACTAAAATAATTGTTCATAATGCAAATGTTCATACAAAATTTATTCGTTTTAGGGAAAGTTATTATAAGCGCTTAAAGAGAATCTTTCCAATTACTAAAGTACCACTAAGTGATTCCCCTGAAGAATAATGGCATAGAGTACATAACCGATTTCTTAATTTTTGACACAAATATTTTTTTAACTGGAATAGATATCAATTTAATTAAGGGAATTTTATTTACGACACCTAAAATCATTGAGGAAATTAAAGTAAAAAAATTTTTTGATAAAAATCGAATTATTCTAACAAGGATTCAAGCTGCAATTGATAGTAAAAAATTATATATTAGATCTCCATCAGCAAAATATATTCAAATTGTTAATGAAAACGCAAGATTTACTGGAGATTATAATGCATTGTCAGATGCCGATAAAGAATTAATTGCTTTAGCTCTTGAATTTAAGCATAATAAAAGGAAAAATGTCATTATATATACAGATGATTATTCAATGGAAAACGTTTGCTCTGAATTAAAAGTATCCTATTCATCATTAAATAAAAATGGAATAAATAAAAAGATAATCTGGGAAGTATATTGTCCTTTCTGTGAAGATTCTCATAAACCTGAAGATTTAAATAAAAGTTGTGAGAAATGTGGATCAAAATTAAAGCGAAAACCAAAAAAAAATAATAATTAATAATTAATATAAGGAAATTACTAAAATAAAAAATAGAAATAATCTTTTAAAGATGAAAAATGGGTACAAAAATTAATGAATTAGTAAAAGAAGTAAAAAGAGCAATTACTATAGAAAATCTTTTTAATAAACGCATAGCAATTGATGCCTTCAACACATTATATCAATTTTTGGCAATAATTCGCCAGCAAGATGGAACTCCTTTAAAGGATTACAATGGAAACGTTACATCCCATATCTCAGGATTATTTTATAGAACGATAAATTTTCTTGAGCATAATATAAAGCCTATTTTCGTTTTTGATGGAAAACCTTCTGGATTAAAATTAGAAACTATTAGAGGGAGAAGGGAAGTTAAGGAAAAAGCACGGGAGAAAATGATTGAAGCACAAGAAGCAGAAGATTTTAGGGAAGCTAAAAAATATGCACAACAAACATCAAAGCTAACCACTAATATGATTGAAGAAAGTAAAAAATTAATTGATTACATGGGGATTCCTATTATTCAAGCGACTTCTGAAGGAGAGGCTCAAACAGCTTATTTAGTAGAGAAAGGAGATGCTTGGGGATGTGCTTCACAAGATTATGATACCTTGTTATTTGGAGGGGAACGGTTAATACGGAATTTTGCAGTGAGTAGGAGTAGGAAGGTGGGAAATACAAAAATCACTCTGGATATTGAATATGTATCTTTATCTAAATTATTAGATCATTTAAAAATTTCCCGGGAACAATTAATAGAGATGGGTATCTTAATTGGAGTTGATTTTTTTCCGGGCATAAAAGGTATTGGACAGCATACAGCTTTAGAATTGATTAAAAAATATAATTCTATAGAAAACATGGTAAAGGAGAAGGTAAAAGTTGGAAAAAAAGAAATTGATTTAAACATTGATATGATTCAAAAAATAAAAGATATCTTTTTAAATCCAAATATTGAAAAAAACTATCAAAAATTAGTGTGGAAAAAATTAAATTATGAAAAAATAGAGGAATTACTTGTTGAACGACATAATTTTTCAAGACAAAGAGTAGAAAACGCTTTGGAACGACTAAAAAAATTAGATACATCATCCGTTCAAACTTCCTTAAACGGATTTTTTAAGAGGAAATAAAAGATTATAATATAAAAGCAAAAGATTTTTACAAAATTTTAATATCATTTAATTATAAGAAAAAAAAAAATACTCTAGAATAAATAAGATATGACAGTGAAAGACGGTAAAGATGATGAAGATGACGCTCTAAAGGAAGGAGAAAGCGTTTCTTTACGAGTACAAGAGGCAAGAAAGAGGGATATCGGGAGAAATATTATAAGAATTGATCAAAAAACTATGGAAAAATTATTTATTCAAACTGGTGATATAATTGCAGTTAAAGGCAAAAAGGAGAGTGCAGGTATTGCATGGCCATCCTATCCTCAAGATGATGGTTTAGGAATTATTCGGTTTGATTCTAGATTAAGGAAAAATACTGGAACAAGTATAGATGATAATATTGAAATTAGAAAAGTAAATGCCAAACCTGCCCAAAATATTGTTTTGGCACCCGCAATGGTTAAAATTAGAACTAATCCTAAATTTGAATCTTTTGTAAAAAGAAAGCTAATTAATTATCCTATTACAATGGATGATATGATATACATAGCTATTGGGATTAGTAGAGAAATTATATTTAAAGTTATAAATTTAAGACCTAAAGGAGTCTGTGTTATTAAACAAGAGACATCACTTCATATTAGCGAGCGTATAACTGATGAGGATGAGAAAGGAACCGAATATGTAACATATGAAGATGTAGGAGGTTTAGATAAAGAAATACAAAAAGTAAGAGAAATGGTGGAACTACCATTACGACATCCTTCATTATTTAAACGATTAGGGATAGATCCTCCAAAAGGAGTGTTATTAAGAGGACCTCCAGGTTGTGGAAAAACATTATTAGCTAGAGCTGTTGCTAATGAAAGTGAGGCACATTTTATTTCAATCAATGGTCCAGAAATTATGAGCAAGTTTTATGGTGAGTCTGAGAAGCGTCTTCGCAAACTCTTTGATGAGGCGGAGGAGAGGAGCCCATCTATTATATTTATTGATGAGCTTGATGCGATTGCTCCAAAAAGAGAGACTGTTACAGGAGAGGTTGAAAGAAGGGTTGTTGCACAATTATTAGCACTCATGGATGGGTTACACGGGAGAGGGAGAGTAATTGTTATTGGAGCAACGAATAGACCTAATAGCTTAGATGCTGCTTTACGAAGGCCAGGGAGATTTGATCGTGAAATTGAGATAAAAGTTCCTAATGAAAAAGGACGTCGAGAGGTTTTTCAAATACATACTCGAAACATGCCACTTGATAAGAAAATCTCTTTAAAAGAATATTCACAAATAACTCATGGTTTTGTAGGTGCGGATATTACTGCAATTTGTCGAGAGGCCGCCATGTCTGCTTTAAGACGTTATTTACCTAAAATAGATCTCGAATCTGAAATAATTGACTCAGAATTATTAGAACAAATTGAAGTAACTAAAGATGATTTCAATCAAGCTCTTAAAGAAGTTTTACCTTCTGCAATAAGAGAAGTATTTGTAGAAATACCAAATATAAAATGGGAACAGGTTGGAGGATTAGAAGATTTAAAACAAAAATTACTTGAGGCTGTAGATTGGCCACTTTCACATCCAAAAATATTTAAGAGAATGGGAATAGCACCTCCAAAAGGTATATTACTTTACGGACCACCGGGTTGTGGAAAAACATTGCTAGCTAGAGCAGTTGCTACAGAAAGTAAGGCAAATTTTATATCAATTAAGGGTCCAGAACTTTTATCAAAATGGGTTGGAGAAAGTGAGAAAGCCATTCGTGAAGTATTCCGTAAAGCTAAAATGGCTGCACCTTGTATAATCTTTTTCGATGAATTTGATTCTATTGCTCCAAGCAGGGGCCGACATACTTCTGATGCCGGTGTGAGTGAGAAAGTATTATCACAGTTTTTAACAGAATTGGATGGATTAGAACGCATGAAAGATATTGTAGTAATTGCTGCAACTAACCGTCCAGATATACTAGATCCTGCATTAATAAGACCGGGAAGAATTGATCGCATTTTACTAGTCCCTGCTCCTGATAATAAAGGGCGGTTTGAAATATTAAAGATTTTTACAAAAGATATGCCTTTAACGAATAATGTACAACTTGAAGATTTAAATAAATTAATTGAAGGTTTTTCTGGAGCGGATATAGAAACACTATGCCGAGAAGCTGCCATGATAGCGCTGAGAGAGAATATTCGAGCAAGAAAGGTTTCTCTTGAGCATTTTAAAGAAGCTAGATTAGATGTTCATCCATCAATAACTCCAGAAGTTAAAAAACATTATGAAGAATTTGCAATAAAACTTAAAAGAATGAACCTTGAAAAAACAGGGAAAGAAGAATTTTTTATTTAAATCGAAATCTTAATTAGAAAATGATTATTCCTTTTATATATAATATTTCATTATTTTCTTATCCTTCTTAGATTCTTATAGGATATATATAATTTTTAAGGTGAATTTTATAGAAAATTATAGATGGAACCAAAAACCAATAATAAATTCAATTATAGACATTTTGATAAAAAATAAGGGAGAAATCCTTGATAAACGTCTTGAAGAATTATTAAAAAAGGAGTTTCCTTATGTTAATCCATTAAATTTGGAAGAAATGTACATGAAATTAGAAAGTCAGAATATTATTCATGTTTTTAGGGTTTCGAAGAATAAAAAGATGATTGTCTATAATAAAAATAATAAGGCTTTAAAAAATAATCTTATAGAAGATTTAAGTTAATTGTTTATTATGCCAATTTAAACAAATTTCTTCTAATAATAAATCTTTTCTTTGAGATTGATATTTTCGTTCTCTAATATCTATAAAAATTGGATAATTTACAGCATTTCCCATTATTAGCATCTCTCCAACACCTAAACTTGAGATTGTATCGGCATAATCTTTCGTGATAGCTTCCGAACTTTCCATTAGATGTTTTAAATCGTAAGGATTTTTAATATTTAAAATCATTTTAGAATTACATTGAGAGAGTGCTGTTGTACTCAATTTTTTTGGCCTTTGGCTCAATAAACATAAGCACGCCATAAATTTTCTTCCTTCTCTTGCGATTGTTTCTATAATTGCCTTAGAAAGAGCCTTTGATTGGGATGCTTCGGGACATAATTGGTGGGCTTCTTCAATAATTAATAAAAAAGGAGGGACATTATTCATCCTTCTTTCAAAGAACAAACGATTACATAAATGATCCACAATTATTTGCTTTTTTCTAATGCTTGTTTCATTAGCTAAATTAAAAATTGTTATTTCTCGTTTATTTACAATATTATTTAACTGTGGATTTTCCATAGGACCAAAAAGATTTAGATGATCTAACTCTGATAACCACCCGATTAAGGCTTGTTTTGAGCTCTTATTTCCATCTATTTCTTTTTCAATATATTCAATTAAATCATTAATAGCATAGAAATTATTTTTATTTTCTTTTTTTTTCATATTTTTTATATATTTTGTAAGATCTCTTATCTGAACATTTGATATTTGAGATTGATATTTTTTAAAAGTATAAGCATGCATTTTAGGTACAGATATTTGAAAATAAGAACAATCAAAAATCTTTACTTTATCGCTTAACTCAGGAACATCTTTTAGATATGAATATTCTCCATGTACATCAATTAAAATAATTGCTGGAGTACCTTGAGATTCATCTCTAGTTAATAATTCTTCAATTAGAACCGAAGTCAAATAACTTTTTCCTCCTCCCGAAATCGCTAAAATGGCAATATGCTTATTTAATAGACGATTAATATTAATTGAAGCTTTATAATTTGTAACCTTTACTTTACCCAAATTTAATCCATTTTCAATATCAAATCCAAGAAATAGGTTGAGAATTTCCTGTTCTACAAGGAAGACTTCGGCTCCGGGGTGGGCAGGGAAAGTCATTCTTTGGACTTTTTTAATCTCTTTTTTATTATTATCTTTAAAATTAATTAAGCCTAAACTCTTAACCATTGCGATTGCATATTCAAAATCTTTACTAGGGAAGAGTCCTTTCAGAATATCTTGATTTGGATTGCTATTATAAGCCTTAATTGTTAATGCATCAGAAAAATATTCATTTGAAAGTATAATTCTTTCAATAATCCCTATTAAATACCCCTCACTTGTTTCAGTAGAAACAAATAATCCCTTTCGAATAAGAGTTCCATTTTTAAATTTATTTATAACAAAAGGGTATTTACTGACATCTGGAAAATTATTAAAATTAAAAACGATTCCTACTTTAACTGACATAATTTATCCCAAAAAACAAATAAAATAGTGAAAGTTCTACTTGATTTTAGAAAAGATAAGTTATAAATATAAAGAAAATGTGTGTAATAGTTTTCTAATTTGATAAAAAAAATTTTTTGAATTAGAAATTTATTCTTCTAATTCACCTACCATTTTAAGTATTAGATAATAACCATTATACCAAAGATAATTTAATGCGAATGCTAAACCATCAAGGATTAATAGTCCAGCTCCTATTATCAAAATAAGTTGGCCCCATGAAAGATTAATTAAAAAGCCGACAATAGAATCTTCCCCAGTATTTCCAATCACTAATTCTTCAATGAGAACATATATTATACCTATGATTATGGCAAAAATACTTAACATTAATGCTCCAGCTCCAATTTTTATGATAGGTTTGTCTTTATATTTTTTGTCCAGGTCTCTTTTCCTAAAAGTAATTTTCATTATTATGTGTATTCCCTTTGTGGCTAAGCTGTAAAAGAAAATCACAAAGAAAAATAATCCTGCTAAGATTCCTCCTATAAGAGCAATTTTAAAACCTGTACTTGATTTCATAAATGCTTCCGCTTTACCCGTTGGTGCTAATAGCTCTACAAATGCCCAGACGCCACCTGTTACTATTACTATACAAGAAATGACTATTGAAATATATAGTAGTGTCGCAATGATTTTTTGTCTTTTAGTATATTCGAGAATTATCCCAGATTTAGTTTCAACTATTTTCTTTTTGGGCTTTTTTTTATCATCCTTCTTTTTTTCCGGCTTTTCAACCTTGATTTCTGGTAATTTTAATTTATCCTTCGCTTTTTCTAGGTTTTTAGTATTAATTAGTTCTTTTTTATCCTCTAAGGATTGGTCATTTTCCTCAGATTTTTTTTTTTCTTGATCAAAGAAAGGATCACTCATGATATAAAAATAGACTTTTTTATATATAAAATTGTTTATTAGAATAATTTAGAAAAATTAATTAAACAATCTCTATTATAAATTTCTTTATTTACTCATTTTCTTCAATAATAAAAAAAGATAATAATTTATTCTGAATTTGGAATCTTTGTTAAATCTGTAAATGTCTTATAGAAATTTTTACTGTTAATGAGTTTATATAAATCATTTGAGAAATTAAAGATTCCATCATAAAAATTATGCCGATTTTCATTTGGTGTCCATTTTCTATCTACTTTACAGATATTTTCAGCTGCTTTTGCTATATCTGGAAATATTCCTGCTCCAGCAGCTGCTAAAATGGCAGCACCTAAAGATGTAGCTTCTTCAACTATATTTCTAACACATTTTATACCTAATACATCTGCCATTATTTGATTCCAGAAATTAGAACGCGAGCCACCACCAGTTAATTTTAGTTCCTTAGGTTCTATTCCTAATTCTTTAAATACTTCAATATTTTTTCGAATTTCAAAAGTAACACTCTCTAGCACTGCTCTATAAAGATCTTTTCTCTGATGGCCTAATGATAAACCAAAAATTACTCCTTTTGCATATGGATTCCAATGGGGAGCTCCCGCACCTATAAAATGAGGTATTAATAAAATTCCATTAGCCCCTATAGGAGATTTTTCTGCTTCACTTGTGATTATTTCATATGGATCTTGGTCTTTTTCGGCTTTTATTCGCTCTTCATATCCTATTTCATCTCTAAACCATTTTAAAATTGAACCTGTGCTAAATATTGCGCTCTCTTGAACCCATGTTCCTGGAATAGCTCCACAACTACATAAAACTCGCTTTTCAGGGTCAAATTTTGGCATGTTTAAATACGCTAAGATAAAGCTTCCTGTTCCAGTAGTACATTTCATTTCCCCTGGAGCGACTACCCCTACTCCTAATGCGGCTGATTGTTGATCTCCTGCTCCAGTAATGACTAAAGTTTTTTTATCAAAACTTGTTTCGTCACAATTAATTTCACCGATATCTACTCCACTCTCCACTGCTTCTGGCATTTTATCTAAATCCAATTCAAGTTCTGAAGCAATCTTATCTGAATATTTTAATTTATTTATATCAAATAACATTGTCCTAGAGGCATTAGAAAAATCAGTACAGAATTGCCCTGTTAATTTATGAATTATAAAATCAGATACCAACAGGAATTTATGAGTTTTATTATATATTTCTGGTTTATTATCTTTAAACCATAAAATTTTCGTAGCAGAAAAATAGGGATCAATTGTTAAGCCTGTTATATCATAAATCTTATTAACTCCAATTTTATTTTTAATGAATTCAACCTGTTCTGTAGTTCTTCTATCTTGCCAGACTATAGCTTTGGATAAAGCTTCTCCATTTTTTCCAACTGGAACAATTGTTTCCCTCTGGTTTGTAACTGAAAGACTGACGATTTCAGTCTTATCAATCCCGCTTTTTTTAATTGCGGTATCAATTGTTTTTTTTATTGACTCCCACCATATATTCGCATCTTGTTCTACAGATGATGGCGTAGGATAATAACTATTCCATTCTTGGTAATCGCTTGCTAATATTGACCCTGCAATATCAAAAATAATAGCACGACAACCAGAAGTTCCTAAATCGAGAGCTGCAATATGCATTTATTTGATTACCCTTTTTATTATATTATTATTTTATTAATATATTATTTTAAATTTTAATTATTAATAAATTTCCTAATTGCTAAATTAACATCATATGCATTTATTTTTCTTTTTTATATCCACATTTCGTACAAATTAATTGCCCGAAACCAACTTTATAATCTAAACCAGAAATATTAGTCATTAGTTCATTACAAATAGGACATTTAGGTTCATATGCAGGAAACCATTGCCCTTTAATATTCGGCATTTTACCTATAGTATTAATAAATCTCATTTTATCTAAATATTCTCTGTTGAATTGAAAGACTTGTTGCTCCTCTGCTAATGATTTTCCTTTAGGGGCTAAAATCATCAGAAATTTTATTTTTGAGGGCATGTTTAATAAAGAAAGCGTTTTTAATAGAGCCTCACTCTTATAATCTACTAATAATTGACCTAATTCTGGAGGGGCTAAAGCTACTAGAATTCCTTGAGGAATCTCTTCTTTCTTAATCTTTTGGAATAGGAACTGAAACATCCTCCTTTGATCATCAAAGGCCCACACGAAATTCCAATCAGCTATATTGTAATCTTCGTTATTAGGTCCTACTATTCTTTTTATAGTTTGAGACCATGAGTAATGGTTATTATCATACACTTTTGAAATTAAATCGTCAAAAAACACTTGCTCGATCACGGGAAATTTCTTAAAGATGTTTTTAAGTGATAATAATCTTATTTGGGTTAATTGATTTGTATTTAGTCCATCCCAAGGCGTATAAGTGTAAACTGAAAAAAAATCAGTCATTAATATCAATTAAGGTTTTAATTATAATAAATTCTATTTGTGTTTTATTTACTTGAAAAAATCCAATATTTGAAATTGTTTTGAGATTATATGTTCAATAGTGGTTATTTGAATTTTCTTTGAAAATTCAAACGATTTTAAATATTCTTGACTAATATATAAGAAATTACTTTTTTCTTTGAATCGTGTATTTATTATTATAACATAATTTTCATAAAGGTTCCAATTCTCTTTTCCTTTCATGTAATTTTGAACAGTATTTTCTTCGAGTTTTGATTTTAGTTCTCTTAAAAAAGTTTTTTTATTAAAAACTTCATCCTCAAATAATAAATAATCAACAATAATCTCGGAATTCTCTTTATTTTTCAGTATGATGATGCCTTTCTGTTTTTGTTTTTCATAATTGAATTCGATTTTTTTTTCTATAGCCATTTGGTGAATTTTATATATTAAAAATTGATAATCTAAAAAATATCCGATCTTTCCTTGGTTTATCTTATTTTCAATGATTTCTCTGAATGTTCCATTAATTTCATAACCAATACTCTTTCTAAACAAGGATTTAGCGACTTTTAGAGTGGTACCAGAGCCTAAAAAAGGATCTAATATAGTATCTCCGATAAAAGAAAACATTCTGATTATTCTATAGGGTAATTCTTCAGGAAACATCGCCACGTGTTCTTTTTGAACGATACCGGGAAACCTCCAATGCCCTACATACCATTTTTTCCACTCGCTCAGAGAAATTTTGGATAATTCTTTTGTTTTTAAATTAGTTTTTCTCTCTTTTCCTTCATATTTTTTAAAGATAAGGACATGTTCATAATCGTAAGTTAATAACCCATTTCTAGGGTAGTATATGGAGCCCATTAAGGAACAACCACCAGTTGTATTAGTTGTACTAATTTTCTGCCAAATGGTATCTCCTAAAAAATCAAACCCTAACTCCATACAATCGTTAATGATTTGACTTGCGATTGATAATATTCTATATCGCCCGTATTGAGCGGTTCTTAAGTATTGATCACCAATATTTATAACCATTCGACATTGAGGCTCAAGAACTCGATGACATTCTCTCCATACTGCTTTTAATCGTTTAAAATAATCCTCAAAAGAATCAGGAAACCCAATCTGATTTTCTAGCTCATAATCCTTAATTTTTCCATAAGGAGGTGAGGTTACTATTAATTGAATTAAGTTATCCTCAATTTCCTCCATACTTTCTGAAGATTTATAATAAATAATTGGTTCTTCTATATTGAACGACACTTCTATATTAAACAACACATCGTGAAACTTAAATTTCACTTTTAAAAAAATCTATATTTTATACAAAAATCAGAGATAAATAACCTCTCTTAAATCCTTAGAAAGCAATTTAATTATATTAAATTTACTAATATGATTACAAGAAAGAAAAATGCATTGAATTATATGATAAGTATGATCCCTATAAACGAGGTAATTTTTAAGCCTTAAATCTCTTTTTTATCTTATTTTTAAATTATATTTTTAATCTAAAGATATTTTTTATATGTGTTTCTATTTCATTATATTTACTATTACTAATTATTCCTCTTTTATATTTAAATCTATTTTTACTAATTGATTTCATTTGGAAAACCAATGCAATAGAATCACTACTTAATCCATTTTTATTATTTCTCTTTATTTTTGTTGTATAAGGAAAACGGTGAGCTCCTAATTCTCCTGTAAATGGTATAAGTAATACCATATCGCCGGTTTTAAACTCCTTAATTATTAGACAAGGTCTTACTCCTTTTTGTTCATGACCTTGTGAATCAGTATAAGTTACATCAACTTGCCATATTTCTTTGAATTTTGGTTTAAAGTATTTCCAATTATTAGCCAATATATTGCACCCTTAGATAAATTAATCAATGTTGTCCCACATATCTAATTCTTTTCTAATTTCTTCTGTTAAATACTCTGGTTTAAATAATAGTTCTTTAGAAATGTTATTAGAAATTATAATCATAGATTCTTTTAGATGAGATTTCATTTTTTTGACCGTTGCAAAAATATCATCATCAGAAATATCAGGGTTTTCTTGTTTAAGATAAATTATGGTTGATATAGCTTCTAATAATTCTGATTCATAATCCTTAGTTAAATAATGACCTAACACATTCTCCTTAATTTTATCTGCAATCTGTCTCTCACTCTCATTTAAAACATAATCAGTTTCTAAATTTACAATAACATCTGGAAAATTATAATAATCTTGGGCTAAGACATGAGAATACGGACCATGAACATAGATATTGAATTCGTGATAAAGATCCATCCCCAAACCTTTACAAAGATATGCGATCTTTTGAATTTTAAATCTTGAGTTAAACGAAATATTAGGACTATCAGATCTCTCTATTGAAAATCCTAAATATTTTAAAACTGCTATGATTTTTTTATAACTCGGTTTCATTTATCCCTCTCCAACAACTTTTTGATTAATTCTATCCAATTCATAATTTTTTCTAATTCTTTTTTACCATTTTTTGTTATTGTATAATATTTAATTTTCTTTTTATCTAAAATAGTATCTTCTTCCTTGAGATAATTAATCTTTGTGAGAACTTTAAGATTAGAACTTAAGTTTCCATCAGAAATATTTAATGCCGTCTTTAATTCTCTGAATTGGATTCCATCTATAAAATAATAAAATAATGCTAAAAGAAGGCTTCTATTTAAAGTACAAGCTTTTGAGTTAATCCTTTCAGTTCCTTTAATAATTTTATCCAATATTTGATTTATTGACATAAATAATATTCCTCCAAAAATATATTAGAATGTAAGTATTTAAAGATAAAGATTTTCTTTTTTTTTGAAAGTAAAATTTTTAATTAAAAACCATAGTTTATATATGAATATTATTATATAAATCTACTTACTCTAAAAGATTTATAATTTAATACTTAAATATCATTAGAAATCTCTAAAACGGCTTAAAAATAGTGTTTTTGTTAATGATAAAAGTTTTATTTAGTATAAAATAAATAATTCATCAATTCCAGGAAAAAAATAAAATTCCTTATTTTTAGGTAAAATAAATAGAGGTTAATCCTTAAGATTTTCAGAAATTAATTTATAAAAATCAATTTTTTGCTTTAATTTAGGTCTAAAGATTCTTTTATGGAAGTTTTCATCCCAATAATTTCGTAAACTATCGAGAAAAAAGTAAATATGAAGGATTTCTGATCTCTTCATTTTTAGAACATTTTCAGTAATCTTCTTACTTTTTCTTAAGAATTGGTTTATTTCAGAATGGAATTTAAGTTCAGTTTTATTTATATCATAACCCCACAGTTGAATCTCATAAGGACTACTATTATAAATTCTAAAATATTCCTTGTCTTCTTTTTCAAAAACAATCCCGAGATATTCAGAGTATTTCTCAAAATTCTGTTCAATGAATGTTGAGATGAAATATATTTTATCTGAGATTTTTGAAAATTTTTCTTTAAATTTTTCCTCTCTTTTAGGATCTTCTCTGACTAAGATTAGTATTTTCTGACGTTTAAAACAAAAGTATATAAAGGACTCTATTAATTCATAAAACTTTTGAACTCTTTTAGTAAGTTGTCTATCATCCTTTATATGATCCCATAAAACAATGAAAATAGCAATAATACCACTAATTCCTGCGAAAAAGCTTATAATCTCAAAGACACTCAAAATTATTCACTTAGGAATTTTATTTTATTTTTTTAATATTTTATTCATAAGAATATTTTATTTTATGAAATATTTAAGCTTTGTGTCAAAAAATATAAGTAGCGATACTCTTAACGATACTATTATGATACTGATAAATTTAATTATGAGTAGTAATTCATTTTATATTAAATTAAAAATAGATCCTCTCTAATGCATTCAGATCTATTCTTGAAAAACACTCTTTCAAGAATAAACAAATGAGTTGACTTTAAAGTAAATTCTTTTAAATGATGAAACAAAAATAGAAATAAAGTAAAAGAAGAGTTTAATTAAATGTCTAATTGTATAAATTGTGGTTTGAAAATTACTGAAGAGCAGAATAAAAATTTTAGGAGATTATGTCCTGATTGTATTCGAATCTTTGAAATAGATAATTTTAAAATAGGAAGATTAATGTTATGGATTGGTGTTGGGATGTTTATTATAATTGGTATTCCAATGGTGTTAATGTTCTCTATAAATTATTATTATTATGAATCAACATTATTGTATATTAATGGATTAATCCTATTCTTGACTTTAGGTTTTATCTTATTTTTAATATTTTCAGGTTGGATTAAATATAGTAGATTAAGAATTATTAGAAAACAAGCATTAAATAAAAGAAGTGTTTTACAATTAATTAGAGAGTCCGGAGAGTTGTTTAGAGATAAAGAGAAAATAAAACAGCTTTCAAAGAAATTAAGATAAAAAGTAATGAGAATCAATAAAAAATAGTAGAAATATGCCTCATTGTAAAAATTGTGGAGAAAAGATCACCGAAGACCAAAAAGAGAATTTTAATCATCTATGTCCTGCTTGTATTCGATTAGAACAACAAAAATCAATGATTTCTCAACAACCACTAAAAGTTTCAATTGAACAAGAAAAAGTTTTTGCAGATAAAGTGGGTAATACATGTGCTCTTTTTGCTTTGATTTTTTTATCGATAGTATGTGGGTTTTTCTTCTATCGTTTTTATACTTTTTACAATATCATTATATTGATTTTATTATTTTATTATAAACATTATCGAGTTAAGAATAAATTAGATATCTCAAAAATAGATATAATATTAACTATCTATTTAATTATTACAGGGATTATGTGGATTATGGATTTGGTATATTTTTATTCTTTAATAATAAACAATGGATTTTAATTAAACCATACTTATATACATATTTTTGAGTAATAATAGACAAGAATAATTGATTGAAAATGGAGAATTAAAAGCAAAACTCTTTGAATCTTCTAAAGCAATTGTTTTTGAGATATAATTCTTTCTAATCTAATATCATCTAATATCTCAGTCATAGCGATTTAATTCCATTTCTCTTGAGTTTTTTTAATTCCTTTCGTGATACTATAGTAATTGGTTTATAATATTCAATTCCCGGTCTTTCTACATGTTTTATGTAGAAATCATTACCAATTTTCAATAAATCATTATTATTAAGCATTATTATATCAATCCATTGATTAATTTTTATTAAGAAATTCTGCCGTTTCACTATATCCTAAGTCAATATGATACCTCTTAGGATTACTCCTAAAATCTAAGTCTTCATTATACCTATCAACAAGTTGAGATACGCTTACCGGCTTATCATTTGCAATATTATTAATATAACAAGCTTTTGCGAAATCTCTTATGATTAGTTCTTTCTTTCTTTTATAATAGTAAATTCCATAAAATTGAGGTAAGATACTTATAATGATCTTACCTTTTAACATTTGATAAAATTCCAGAGGTTTGAACTTTTTCTTCTCATATTCATAATAAGTAGTGGTTTTGCTAGTCCCATAACCAAAATGTACTCTTTTTATCAATCCAATCCAAGAATTTATATCATTAATGCAGGATCTTTTCCAACTTGAATGATTAAGAAAATCCCTTAATTCTCTATCATTAAGA
>JAEOTJ010000316.1 GCA_016839905.1 Promethearchaeota archaeon
ATGGTTCAGATAAGCTCCACCCGGTTTAAATGTTATCTAAGGAAAACGCTTAATCTTTGACAAGGAGATATTAATCTAAAGGAGGTGATTTAAAAAAATACTCGGTACTGTAAAAGGTGTTAATGCCCAAATTTTTGAAAAACTTAAATGTTTATTCCCAAGTTTCATTATTTAAAAATAAGAATAAGAAAAAAAAAGTAAATTGTTATGATATTTTGATTTTGTTCCTCGTTTCTAAAAGCTGATCCACAACAGACGGATCTGATAAAGTAGTTATATTTCCAATATCGTTACCAGCAGCGATTGCTTTCAGAATCCGTCTCATTATTTTACCGCTTCTTGTCTTTGGGAGTGCATCAGCGAATTGAACAACGTCAGGCTGGAAAACTGGACCAATCTCTTGTCTGACATGCATTCGTATTTCTTGAGCTAATTCATCAGATTTTTCAACACCTGTCATTAAAGTAATATAGGACCAAATTGCTTGTCCTTTAATTTCATGAGGGAATGGTGCAACAGCAGCTTCAGCTACTTTTGGATGGCTCACTATTGCGGATTCCACTTCCATTGTTCCGATTCGATGGCCCGAAACCTTAATGACATCATCTAATCTGCCTAAAATCCAGTAATAACCATCCTTATCTCGACGAGCTCCGTCATCCGTATAATAATAATTCTTATATTTCTCAAGATATGTATTTCTAAACCTTTCTGTATCGCCCCAAACGTCTCTAAGCATTCCTGGCCATGGATTTGGTCCAATGCACAGATAACCGCCTTCATCAGGATCAGACACTTCATTTCCTTCAATATCAAATATTACGGGATTTATACCGAAAAATGGAAGGCAGCAGGATCCTGGTTTTATAGGTGTTGCTGTAGCTATCGGTGTCATCAGAACTCCGCCCGTTTCTGTTAGCCAATAAATGCGAGTAGCATGTATTATTTGCCAGTAAGTATCGACAATCGGGCAGCGCTCTTTACCAATGATTTTATAGTACCAGATCCAAGCCTCGGGGTTTTTCCCTAAAAGCTTCTAAATGAAGCTTTTTATAGGTTCCCCGACTGTTCCAAGGACTTTTAATGAACTGAGGTCATGTTTATTAACAGGTTCATCACCATATCTCATTATTGATCTTATTGCTGTTGGTGCAGTGTAGAAATGCGTAATTTTATAAGTCTCAACCATATCCCAAAACCTATCGATATCAGGATATGTAGGAACACCTTCAAACATCACTGTCGTGGCGCCATTAGTTAATGGGCCGTAAATAATATAACTATGTCCTGTTATCCACCCTATATCAGCAGTACAAAACCAAATATCATCTTTTTGAATATTAAATACGACTCTATGAGAAAATGAAGTGTAGAGGGAATACCCTGCAGTTGTATGTTTTACTCCTTTAGGTTTACCAGTTGTACCACTAGTATATAGTATAAATAAGGTATCTTCAGAATCCATTACCTCAGGTTCACATTCCTCACTCATTCCATCAATGAAATCATGATACCAGATATCTTTATCAGTGTGAGGTACTTCATTGCCTGTTCTTTTTACCACAATTACATGTTCAATGGTGGGTACATCATCAATAATTTGAACAACATCTGCTATTTTTGGATAGGTTTTTCCTGCTCTTGCGGTTTCATCACTAGTAAATAATAGTCGAGAATCAGAATCTTCAATTCTGTCCTTCACGGCTTCTTTTGAAAAACCCCCAAAAACGATGGAGTGAATCACTCCAAGTCTAGAACATGCAAGCATTATAATGGCCAATTCAGGGATCATGGGAAGCCATATAGTCACTCTATCTCCTTTCTTTAAACCTAACTTTTTCATGCCATTAGCGCATTTACTTACTTCTTTCAAGAGTTCTTCATAGGTGAATTTTTTTACTTGTCCTGGTTCATCCGCTTCCCAGATTATGGCCACATTATCTCCTCTTCCTGCTTTTACATGACGATCCAAGCAATTATAACTTACATTCAATTTTCCACCAATAAACCATCTACCAGGAAACAGATCCTTCTCAGTTCGTTCCCAAACTTTCTCATAAGGTTCAAACCAATCAAGTGATTGTGCCTGTTCACCCCAAAATCCTTCTAAATCTTCAATACTTCGTTTCCACATCTCCTTATATTCTTCAAAAGATATTCCACTTTTAGCATATTCTGGATTTAAATCAACGGGATTAAATACACGATTTTCAGTTAAGATTGTTGATAATTTTTCTTCTTTAGACATTTTTATTTAATTCCTTTTATTTTAAAAATAATTTATGTATAGGTCCTTATCAAAAGAAGTAATAATTTAATCATTATTAAACATTTTTTTTAAAATTCATAAATATTAATTAGAATAAATCAACAAAAAGAAATAGTTATAATACTATTTATTAATAAAAAATAAAATAATTATTCGCTGATGAATAGAGGGGATTATATGGTAATGAAACAAGATGATTGGAGAAATAAATGGAAGGAGAAAGAGACTTCTGCAGAAGAGGCGATTAAAAAAATAATCCCTGGAAACAGGGTATTTATAGGTACTGGCTGTTCTAAACCACAAGCTCTGATTGCGGAATTAAAGAAACAATCTGAAAGATTAATTGATACAGAAATCATTCATTTCTTAGATATTGGTTCTGAAAAATATTATGATGAGAAAGCAGAGGATTTTTTTCGTCATAATGCATTTTTTATTGGACAAAATCTCCGTGAGGAGATTAATAAAGGACAAGCAGATTATACTCCCATTTATGCTAGTGAGATTCCATCATTATTTCATTCTGGTCAAAAACATATCGATTTTGCCCTTATTCAAGCTACCCCTCCAGACAATAATGGTTTTTGTTCTTGTGGAATTAATATTGATATCACTAAACCAATCGCTCAATCTGCTGCCGTTACAATAGTAGAAATTAATTCTCAAATGCCAAGAACTCTAGGTAATAGCTTCATTCACATGAAGGAAGTCGATTTTTTCATTTATAATGATGTACCTCTATTAGAATATCATTTTGAGGAGCCTGATGAGATTGCTGAACGAATAGGAAAAAATGTAGCAAATTTAATACCAAATAAATCAACCATCCATATTGGATTTGGTGATTTACCTAATGCCGTATTGAGAAACTTAATGGATAAAAAAGATCTGGGGATGCATTCCCATTATGTTACAGACAATATTATTCCTTTAATTGAAAATGGAGTTTTGACTAGTAGAAAAAAGAGTTATTTCCCAGATAAGATTGTTACCAGTTTTGCTTTAGGTACAAAAAGACTATATGATTTTATTGATAATAATCCCTATATCGAATTTTTTCCATCAGATTATGTGTGTAATCCAGTGATAATTGGTAAAAATAGAAATATGATTTCAATAAATTCAGCAAGACAGATAGATTTGACAGGGCAAGTGAATGCATCTACAGAAGGATATACTTTTTATTCTGGATTTGGAGAAACAATCGATTTTATGAAGGGTGCTGCTTTTTCTAAAGGAGGCAAACCTATAATAATAATGCCCTCAACATCAAGAGATGGTAAGAAATCAAGAATCGTCTCTCATCTAGATGAGGGTGCGGGAGTAATGTTATCACGTGGTGATGCCCATTATGTTATCACAGAATGGGGAATTGCTTATTTACATGGAAAATCCATACGAGAAAGAGTTCTTGAATTAATTTGTATCGCTCATCCAAAATTTAGACAACAATTATTAGAACAAGCTAAATCATTAAAATACATCTATTCCGACCAAATTTTACCCTGTGACGATAAAGGAAATATTTGTGTATATCCTGAACAATATGAGACATATTTTCTTACCAGGGATAAGGAAAAGATAATCATTAGACCTGTGAATACGAATGATGAGGTTCTTCTAAAGGATTTATATTATTCCTTGGATGATAGGGATCGTTATTTAAGATTCTTTGAGGTGAAAAAAGATTTTACTCATTCAAAAACCCAATACGAGGTAAATATCGATTATCAAACGACCTTTTCTATTGGAGCTTTTGTAGGAGAAATTGGTAATCAAGAAATGATAGCAACCGCTACTTATTACTTAAATCCAACTAATAATATGGCAGAATTCAGTTTTGTAGTAAAAGATGGGTGGAGGGGCAAGGGTATTGCTACATTTATTTATAAACACCTTATTAGAATAGCAAAGGAAAAAAGGATTAGGGGATTTTACGGGAACATTCATATTCAGAATAAAGAAACGGTTCATATAATAAAAAAAGGAGGAAAAACATCGATTACTCCTCCTGAGCTGGGTGAAAAAGAGCTCTTTTATGAGGTATTTTTTGATTAAATTGTTTAAAATAAATTAACATATAACCATTAGAGCAAAGTGAAAATAGCTCATCTTCCTAATCTAAAAGTGGAAATAAGTATATTATCTTTACGTATAAATATTACCATTTCTCTCTTATAAATCTTAAGATAGATTTCCATTAGAAATGAAGTAAAAAAATATATTTATAAAATATTAATATTAGAAAAGAAATTTTAATAAAATAAAAGTTCAGTTCAATAGGACTTAGAATTCAAC
>JAEOTJ010000317.1 GCA_016839905.1 Promethearchaeota archaeon
AAGCATATTGTCCTAGAAAAACATACTCGTCTCCTTACCACGGAACAATAAAATCTGGAAGGATTAATTGGTGGGGGAAGATAACTTATTATCGATATCATATCGAAGATCCGGTCTATTTTAATAAACAAATTCTGGTCACTATTGAGCACGGACATGATAACCATCGCGCCGATGATTGGAGCTCAACAGCATATTGGTATCAAAAAGAGCCCCATGAATATGACTTATATCCAGAATTTCTGGATCGTATAGGTAGGAAACCAAAAGGAATTTCATGGCAACATATGATAAGAAAGTCTTTATTCATATTAATGATTATATTCTTAATTCTTTGGTGTTTAATTTAAAGAGTTATAAACTTTCCTTTTTGTGCTTCTCTCATCAGTATTAAGAAATATTAACCTAACGGCAAAAGCTTTGGAAGAAGTTGTATTAAGAAAAAAAAGAATAGTAATTAATTACATTATCTTTATTTTTAATTGCTTAGAAAGCTTTTTATATGGTTTACTAATTCTTTTCCAGAAAATGGTTTAGTAAGATATCCATCAGCACCAAGTTTCTTGCCTTTTTGAATATCTTCGTTAAAACTTTTTACAGTAAATAAAATTACGATAATATGTTTATATTTGTCATTTGTTTTAATTTCTTCAAGAACAGAATAACCGGATTTCCCTGGCATCATTATATCTAATAAAACAAGTGAGATTTTATCATAGTTTTTTGATATAATATCCATTGCTTCTTTACCGTTATAGCACGTGATTATTTCAAAATTCTCCAATTTTAGAAATTTTTCTGTCAAATTAACAATATCTGGCTCATCATCGACTATAAGAATGGTTTTTTCTCCAACCAAATAAAATTACCGTTTTTTTTTTATTTATCAAATATTGAAATGTTAATTATGAAAAAAATTTTTGTTATAATCAACATGGATCACAATAGATATAAAGCAATTATATTTTATAATTTTTAGTTCTAATGACACGTAAAAATACTTTTCCAATTTTTCCACAAGATTATATTGGTAAAAACGCGGAGTTATATGATTCTAAAAAATGGATGGAACGAAATCAAAAAAGAACCACATTAAAATGCCTCTCCTATCTTTTAGATGAAAAATTAAGCAAAATTGAAAGTGAAAATCAAGGGGGCAAGCGTTATTTGATTTTAGATTTAGGATGTGGAACAGGATTTTCCTCAGAAATATTAATGGATTATGGGTTTAAAGTAATTGGTGTAGATATTTTAGGTGATATGCTATCTTTAGCTAATGCAAAGAAAAAAATGGCATCAAATAACAATTTGGAATTAATTTTAGCAGACATTAATCACTTACCTTTAAAGAAAAATTCAATTGATCATGCTATTTCTGTCTCAGCTTATAATTTCATCATTTATGAAAAAAAAACCTTAAGGGATAAAAAAAAAGTCGTGAATAAAACGGCAAAACAATTAAATGTAGTTTTAAAAAAGAAGGGAAGAATAATCATTGAATTTTATCCCAAAGACGAGGATGAGTTTAATCTTTTTAAGAATTCTATTATAAATAATGGATTTAAAGGATACATTGTAAACAAAAATCCGAAACAAAAATCTGGGCAAATATTTTTATTATTAAAGAAGAAAAGGTAAATATATGGGAGAATGCAAATTCTGTGGAAAAAAGGATAAAATAATTTCAGAGGTTCTAAATGTATGTAGAAATTGCATTATTAATCATAATTGGGAAGAAATAAAAGCACATATTTTTTCTATTCATGAACAAGTTCGAAAACAAGTTGACCTTCCAAATAAACCTCCAAAAGCGAAAGGAACTGACATTAAATTGAATTGCAATTTATGTATTAATGAATGTACTCTTAATAATAAGGATGTCAGTTATTGTGGGTTAAGAAATATTCATAAAAATAACAGCGGGGAATTACCATTTCCCTCAAAATCAAAAGGTTATATTCACGGTTACATTGATTCAAATCCAACTAATTGTTGTAACAGTTGGTTCTGCTGTGCAGGGACCTCCGCAGGATTTCCTCAATATTCAGATCATGATGGTCCGGAATTTGGTACTTATAGCTATGCTGCGTTCTTGTATGGTTGTACTTTTAATTGCCTTTTTTGTCAAAATTCTTCACATAAATATTTTTCAAAAAAAAAAAATATTTGATGTAGAAACTCTAGCAAATCAAATTGTTAAAAATAAAAAGATCACTTGTTTATGCTATTTTGGAGGAACTCCGGAGGCTCAACTACCCTTTTCAATTAATCTAGCCAAGAAAATCATTGAAAAGATCAAGGATCAAGAAAAAGAAAGGAAGTTTAGAATATGTTGGGAATGGAATGGAAGCGGAAACCGAGAATGGGTGGAAGAATGCATGGAAATCGCATTAGAAACAGGAGGAACTATTAAATTTGATTTAAAAAGTTTCAATGAAAAGTTAAATCTTGCTTTATGTGGAGTAAGTAATAGAAGGACCTTAGAGAATTTTAGATTTTTGGCAGAAAAGTATTTCGGAACAAGAGTGAATTTGCCAGAAATGAGTGCTTGCACTCTAATGGTTCCAGGTTATGTAAATTATGAAGAAGTTGAACAAATTGCGAAATTCATTAGTGAAATTAATTCAGAAATACCTTATAGTTTATTAATATTTCATGGGGATTATCAAATGAAGGATTTACCAATAACATCACGAAATCAAGCCTTTAAATGCTTAGAATTAGCTAAAAAATATTTAAAAAATGTAAATATAGGAAATAAATTCTTATTAGACTTTCCTTGATAATTTCCATTAATGACTGGCCATATAACCCCTGATCTGAGACCAAGATTTAGGACCATATTTCTTCTTAGCTTCCTTGACACAATTGGGGCACACGCTAAATGGAACTTTTTTTAGTTCTTTTTTACCTTTTAAGTATAACTTCTGTCCATCCAAAGGATTCTGAAGATCGCCCGCGCATATGGGTTTCTTACAGAGATCACAGCGTACATCGGCAGCAACATCGGGATGTAGGTAACACATTGACCCATCCGTCACTTTTTCTGCCTGCATGGCGGCATAATGCTCTTTTGCCTGTTTAATCGCTATCTTTCCCATTTTTCCTAGTTTTTCCTCCTGTTCTGGATTCATCATCGCATCTAAGAGTTTCTCGCTACGGCTCTTTTTCTTCTTCTTTTCCTTTTTACCAATCAATGTAAAATCCTCTCCGACAGCTTTATCATATGCTCTTTCTACAGTTGAGCTTATCATATTTTTCAATACGATTGTACTTGCTTTCATAATTTGTTTTTTTTCACCTGCTTCAGATGTACAAAGAACTTCATATCCAATCTCAATTAATTTTTTACTTATTATAAATTGAAGAGTAATGAATGTTTCAAAAGTAGTCTTACCTCCTAATTGAAATTTCGAAGAAAGACCTTCTCGTGGTCCAACCTCTTTTATTTCCATATCCCCTGTAAGTGTAGTTGCTTTTGTAGAGCCAATAATATCTGCGAACTTTTTAAAGCTTACTTCAGGATCATTTGGTATCTTATTGGTAGAATGAATTATTTCTTCAGGAAACTTCATTTCTTTTACTTTTCCCATTTTTTTCACATCATTATTTTTTTTTTTTAAATATAATATTATATGTTCTACATTTATAATAAGGATTTATTGGGAATAGGATGGCACTAGAAATCGAGATAATAAAATTTATTTAAGAGAATTAATTTTCGATATTATTATTATTATTAATAAGATGTATAAAATGGACTGTAAGATTTTAAGATATATCATCGGTGATTAAAGATACAGAAAGCTCGCATACGTTTATCATCAACGGAATTAGATGCCTTGATGTCCGTATGTGATCAAATAGAAAATGTATGTCGTACAACCGGGATAAAAAAATATGGTCCTATTCCTTTACCTACTAAAAAATTAAAAGTTCCCGTCTTAAAAGCTCCTTCAGGACAAGGAACTGCGACTTGGGCCAAATACGAAATGCGTATAAGAAAAAGATTATATGAGATTGTCGCGGGAGAACGTTCAATGCATCTCATCATGAAAATCCAAATCCCCGAATCAGTTCTCGTTGAAATAGAGTTAATGTAATTATAATTTGTAGTGTAATTATTAATAATCTCATTTTTTAATCTAAATAGATTATGATCTTTATGGAGATTTCAATTGACTTCTTAAAAGAAATGGGATTAATTATTTATGAAAAAGTCCATCCCCTTCTTGGTACAAGAGAAGCGGCACAAAAACTTGAAAAAGGTGCGGGAGGGGATATATCCATGAATATTGATATAATTGCTGAGAACACAATTATAGAAATATTAGAAAAAAAAAATCTTGATTTGCTTTTAATTAGCGAAGAGATTGGAGAAAAATACATCGGTAATAAAGAAAAAGCCATTAAAAATCACTTTAAAGTAATTGTTGATCCTATTGATGGTTCTAATAATTCCATAAGAGGGATACCCTTTTGTTGCGTTTCTATAGCACTTGCTATTGGAGATAAAATAACGGATATCAATAAGGCAGTAATTATTAATTTAACCACTAAGGATATTTATTGGGCAGAAAAAGGAAAGGGAGCTTATTTGAATGATAAAAAAATTAAAGTTTCTAATATTGGGATTGATGGGGAATTTATTTTTGAACTTGATTTTGATTATAAAAATGCTCTTGATTACTTAATCAAATATAAATCTTTACTTCAAAAAATTTATCGTGTGAGAGTAATGGGCAGCAATGCTTTAAGTTTTTGTTTATTAGCACAAGGAAGCATTGATGGTTTCTTAGATTTAAGAAGATCAAATAGATTAATGGATATTGCTGCGGGTTATTTAATAATCAAGGAAGCTGGAGGGCGGATTTTTTCTAAAAATGGTGAGGATTTAAATTCTCATTTATCTATAAATGCTGAGATCCCTTTTATAGCTACAAACGCTAATTTAGAATCATTTTTAAAGCAAGAATTAAGAAAACTTGAAAATTAATGTTGAATTAGGGCTGAACCTTGAAAGAATACAATAGATTAACAAGAGATTTTTTCATTAGAGATACCCAAACCGTGGCAAGAGAACTAATTGGTAAGTATCTAGTACGCAAAACCAAAAATGGAAATATGGTGGGAAAGATCATTGAAGTAGAAGCATATCTTGGGATTACTGATAAAGCATGCCATGTTTATGGTGATAAAGAAACAGAGAAAACAAAAGTAATGTATATGAAACCAGGAACACTATACGTATATTACATCTATGGAATGTACTTCTGTCTTAACGTTATAACAGAGCCTGAAAGAGTTCCAAGTGCCGTATTTATTCGACAACTTTATCCCGTTAATGGAATTGAGTTAATGAAGGAGAATAGGACAGTTAAAATCGGTAATAATTATAAAAATTTAGTCGATGGACCAAGCAAGCTTTGCATGGCTTTAAACATAACAAAAGAGAAATTTAATGGAAAAGATTCACTTATTCCAGACTCTAAGCTTTTTTTCACGGAAGGTGATGATGTGGATAAGACCAATATTAAATTAGGAAAAAGAATAGGGATTGAATATGCTGAAGATGATAAAGAAAGACTCTTAAGATTCACGTTAGAAAGTTAAAATCACTTATACATATTTGTTAAGAAATAAAAAAATAGGATCATATTAAAATAGAAGAATCGCAATATTTATTATATTAATAATTTCTCATGAGGTATAAGAAATTTGACAAAAGATGCAATAAAGTTTTGGCAAGCATTCGTCCGAGAGATGATAAGTATTGGCGGAAAGAATTTACCTAAATCAATTTCTTCTCGCTTAGGAGCTAAATTGGCAAGGTATTATAAAGAAAAAGGTTTATTCTCAATAGAAGATGGCTTAAAAAAATGTTATAAAGCCCTTGAAGGAACTATTTATATAAACAGGATAGATAAGAATAATTTAGAAATTACTAATGAGTATGCAGTAAAATTCTGTCCTATAGGAGGTAAATATAATCCTGATCCCAAAAGAAAAGAATTAATTCGAGATAGTATTTGTATTCCCTATACTATCGGATTTTTAAATGAAATGGTTCCAAAATATAAATTTGAGCTGGAAGAAAAGGAATGTATTCTTGATTCTAAAGATAGATTTTGTAAATATTTTATACATTATGAGCAAAGATAAATAGCATAATCTCATTTTTTAAAAAAACCTGATTCTGGATTCCAATCCTGCTAACACGACTAATAATATACCCCTCCACACCTGCACCACAAAGCGTGAACACCCCACCTTACGATTGCTCCCTCCCGGGCCTGATCGGGTTCAGCATTATGGACGTATACTTTTCCTACAAAAAGTACTGCCCAAGTACCCACCTATGTGACCGATGCTTCGCCAGAATATAATATCGCATGTTAACAAATCATGAAACCTCAAATCAAGCAATTTCCGCTAATGACCATTCTACGGTCCATCCAGCATGGGACTTCAAGACCGGGCCAAGAGGTCTCAAAAAATAATAGGATTTCAAAAAATATAAGATTTTCTTAAAATATTAAAATAAAATAGAAAAAAAAAATTATTTCTTTATAGCTTATCTTCTCATTTTTTTAGAGAAATTTTTGATTTTCTCTGAAAGAGGTTTTGTAGATTTTGGTTTCTTAGGCTTTGGAGCTTTTTCTTTCTTAGGCTTAGGTTTAGGAGCTTCCTTTTTAGGTTCTGGTTTAGGAGCCTCCTTTTTAGGTTCTGGTTTAGGAGCTTCCTTTTTAGGTTCTGGTTTAGGAGCCTCCTTTTTAGGTTCTGGTTTAGGAGCTTCCTTTTTAGGTTCTGGTTTTTTCTCTTCTGCTGAACCATTTAAAAGTAAATTAATTATATCCGCTTTTTTTGATCCAGTAGCGATTGTAATCTCCTTTTCCTTACACATTGCTTTTAATTGAGCAACTGTCTTTTTTTTCAATTCTTCTTCTGAAATTTTCAATCACCTTCTTTTTAACTTTCTTTTGGTTTTACTGCTGGTTTGGCGGATAATTTAGCTACTTTCTTTTTTCTTACTCCTTTCAAGACTCGAGCTCCAAACGCCAAATCGAGAGATGACACCAGTACCACAATAATAAGTACATATGAAGTGTAATTAAATGCGAAATCTGTTCCAATTGGCGCCAAAATAGCATAGATTATTTTAAAAATCGCAAATAGAGCCCCATATAAAGCACCAAGAATAATTGTTACAAGATAGAATTTTGGATATTTATCAGCATCTCCCGTTCCATGAAAATCAATGTCTACAACATCTACTTCTAAAAAGCTTATTCCACCCTTTACTTTTTCTCTAAGTAAATACCATATATATAGAAAAATAATGAATAATCCCATTATTATTCCAAAATCTAAGAATATCGACTGGGTTACTGGAAGTGCATCTAACCAACTTCCAATAGCTAATATATCAGCAACCAATAGAGGATAAAGTAAAGCATTCACGAATGTAATATCATCTACATCACTTTCGCCTTCCGCTCCTATTGTAATTAAGATGGTTAAAGCTAATCCGCCTACACTTGTAAGTATCCCAATAATCTGTAGTAAAAAAAAGTCGCTTGGTTTTATCAGTCCTATAAATAAAAGAATGTATGAAGCCACAACTAAACAAATTTCAAACATCATATAAATACTAGACTTTCCCATTTTAAATCTCCATTTTTTTTTATAATTTTATATATATTTAAATAGTTAAAAATTACTTATGTATCTACCTTAATAACTTTGATGTTTTAAAGGTTATTTCTTCATAAATAAATAGCATTTCTTGCCTTTAAAACAATAAAATAAAAAAGAATTAAATACCAAATTTTTTAAAAAAAAAAGAATTTATTTTCTCTTAAGAATATTGTGTAATTTTTCCGAGTTTTTCCTGTGTTGAATTCTTGATATAAATTGCCTAGTATCTGGAAAAACATACATTGTACTATTATCTCCGTTGTCTTCAATAGTTATTTCCTTAGTAAAAACGGCAATATGTACATTATCATTATTAAAGTCATTTACTTTCATGAATAAAAAACAGTAAAACAACATTCAAAAAAGTACATATTATGTGGATATATTTGCACTATAATAATGAATATAATTAGATTTCCAGATTTCAATTTAATAAGTAAAATAATTTAAAAAAGTAAATGTGAAAAAATTGATAGATGATAATGTGTATATAGATGCTAAAATACTTGAAAATTTCATGAGAGATGTATTTATGGGGCTTGGAGTACCTAAAGAAGATGCTGAGATCATAGCAAATGTGTTAATTACCTCAGATCTTAGAGGAATTGAGTCTCATGGCATTCAACGATGCAAGATGTACTATGATCGAATAAAAGAAGGAATCTATGAAGTAAAGACTAAGATTGATGTAATTAAAGATGGTCCTACTACAGCTTTATGGGATGGAAATTGTGGAATGGGTCATGTAATTGCTTATAAAGCAATGAAAACAGCAATCGAAAAAGCTAGAGAATATGGACTTGGGGCTGTTGCTGTTAGAAATTCTACTCATTTTGGGATTGCTGGGTACTACTCTTTAATGGCAATTAATGAGGGCATGATTGGATTAACCACGACTAATGCACGACCTTCCATTCCTCCAACATTCGGATGTGAACCAATGTTAGGAACAAATCCATTAACTATAGGGGCTCCAACTGATGAGGAATTTCCCTTTCTTCTTGATTGCGCAACATCTATCATTCAGAGAGGAAAAGTAGAAGTAAATGCTCGCATCAAGAAACCTTTACCTGAAAATACAGTGATAGATGATAAGGGTGATATAATGAGGGATCCAAATGAAGTTTTAAATATGATGCTTGAAAGAAAAGCTTCTTTATTGTCATTAGGAGGAAAAGGGGAAGAAACGGCGGGATATAAGGGATATGGATATGCAACGGTTGTTGAGCTTCTCTCTTCGGCGTTACAAGAAGGGATTTATTTGCGTGATACTCTTGGAATAACTGAAAAAGGACAAAAGCGTCTTAAAGTAGGACACTTCTTCCTGGCAATTAATATTAATAATTTTATTGGAATAGAGTCTTTTACAAAAACAGCCGGGAATATAATGCGAGATTTGAGAAGTTCAAGAATAATTCCGGGTGAAGGAAAAATATACACAGCGGGAGAAAAAGAATTTAATGCTGGAATTGAAAGGAATGACAAGGGGATTCCTTTAAACAAAAGTATTCAAGAAGATATTAAAATAATGCAAGAAGAACTTGGACTAACTAAATATGATTTTAATTTTTAAATTATTTAATAATTTAATTTCTTTATTTAATGATTAAATTAGCTTTTGAATTATTTCTTGAAGATGATCGAATCAATACAGTTATAATTTTTAACGGCATAAAAATGAAATGGCATGGTAATATTAAGCCCAAATTAATTTATGTATCCCACGATCGTGAAATGCTTCGCCTGTATGCTGTCAATTATACAATTATTTTAAATTAGTATAGAAAAATAAACTAAAAGTATAAATATTTATATTAATATTTAATATTCAATGAAGTTATTTGATGATTATAGTATTAAAATTCTTTCCAATTTAGAATTTTCAAATGGATTATCTTTCACGGATTTAATCAAAACTATAAAAAATAGAAGTACACTATCGAATCGTTTAAAATTCTTATTAAAAACAAATTTAATAATTCAAAAAAAAGGTATTTATTGGTTACAAGATAAAGGGCTTAAAATTTTAAATCTATTAAAACAAGTGGAGAATATATTGGATATGGAAGAAATTTACGAAAATTTTGATGGGATACCTTTTATTTTTCGAGATTATTTGTATAATTTTATCATTACATTAAAAGATAATTTTCAAGAAAACCTTTTATCCGTGATACTGTTCGGTTCTATTGCGAGAGGAAAATGGACTAAAGATAGCGATATTGATTTGTTTCTAATATATTCTAACGATTCATCTCAAAACATGCAATTATTAATTCATAGATTAGCTAAAATAAAGGTTGAGTTTTATAAAACATATACAATAAAAAGCAAATGGGGAAAGAAATTATATAATCCAATTCAAATATTTCCCCTTTTAATGAAAGATTTAAAAGATGGTAAAACAATTTTTTACGATATTGCAATGGATGGTTTAATTCTTTTAGATAAGAAGAACGTTGGGTTTAATTTTTTAGAATCAATAAAGCTAAAGATTAAGAATTTAAAGTTGAAACGGATTTTTGATCATAATGGTAATTTTTATTGGCAACATAAACAAATCAAATTCGGAGAGATTATTGAGATATGAATAATTTACAAGTAGCTAAAGATGCTTTAAATCGAGCTGTGCGATGGCATCAAGGTGCTAAAAGAGCTTTTGAAGATGAAAGATGGGATGATGTAATTTTTTCTTACCAAATGGCCATAGAACAAGCACTCAAAGCTATTTTAATCTTATTTGGGATAGAATACCCTAAAATTCACAATATTAGTCCATTTTATGTAGGTCTAAGCAGTTTAGATATTCCTAAATGGTTTTTAGATAAAACAGATTTTCATGCAACGACTTTAGAAGAATTAGT
>JAEOTJ010000318.1 GCA_016839905.1 Promethearchaeota archaeon
CCATAAATAGTTATTTTTATTAGGCATAAATATAACTATCTTCTTTCTCCTATTATAATTTAGCGCAGTAAAAGAAGAAAGTTATGAATCAATTTTTGTCGGTTGAATCAAGTACTGATTAATTATATAAAATTAAAATAAAATTAAATTAGATGAATTTTTATACTTAAGATAAAAAAAACAAAACCTTGATTATATTTTGAAAATAATAGGTCCTATTGCCGGCATTGGAAGTCGCTTGCGACCATTTACTTTAAGCAAACCTAAAGCATTTATAAGAATAGCGGGCAAAACAGTTTTAGATCATATTCTGACTAAGTTTAGCAATACTTTTGAACCGGATACCGAATTAATTCTCATAGTAGGTTATAAAAAGAGGCAAATTATAGATTATATTAAAAAGAATTATAAAGATAAATTTAAGCTTAATTTTATTGAACAAGTTCCGCGAGGATATAAAGACAACATCCCATATTATTGGGGACTTGGAGAAGCCGTTTATTTAGCACATACAAGATTTGACACAAAAGATTTTAGTATTAAAGAAGAAGATAAAAGAGAAGGGAGTCTAATTTTTTTAAGTGATATGATCTCAATCGATGAATACTCTTATTTAATGTATAGATACTATGAATCTGATGTGGATGGGATCATAACGGTAATGGAAGTACCTAAAGAAAATGCTAGTTCTTATGGTATCGTTGAAGTAGACGATAATAATTTGATAAAAAATTTAGTAGAGAAACCTAAAGAATACATTTCAAATTTAGCCATAGCAGGTATATACGCATTTTCAAATACAACCACCATAGCGCTCTTTAATAATATTAAAAAATATTTGGATCAAAGAACAGAAAATTCCAAAGAAGTCTATATGACTAAAAGTTTACAAGATCTTATCGATCAAGGTTTTAAAATAGTTGCGGTTGTTCATAAACAAGGTATTCTTGATTTTGGAAGGCCCTCTGAATTATTAAACGGAAATAAATACCTTTTAGAAAAATATTCTGTCAAAAAAGAAGATTTTCAAAGTTTAAACATCGGCATTGAGCGGTCGTATTTAAAAAATCCCATTTACATTGGTAAAAATACGAAAATTATAAATTCCGTAATTGGACCTTATATCTCAATTGGTGAAAACTCAACTATAAAAAACACAATATTAGAAAACTGTTTAATTGAAAAAAATGCAATTCTCACTAATGTGATGACATCAAACTCTATTATTGGAAGTAATGTTAAAATTAAAAATATTAGTAAGGATAATTTAATAATTGGTGATAGATCTTCCGTCAATTAAAAAACCACCAGAAGATTTATGTAATATATAAAAAAGATTGATGGTTTAAACTTAATAAGGTATAATAAAAGCCTGACCATTACTAATCCCCATAAGATATATATTAAAAAATCTACTATTAGAATTGTATAATTGAATTTTAATAATTATAAAATATTATATGAGAAACAATTTAATTACATAAAATTTAAATAAGTTATAGAAAAAAAAAAATTGTTTAGAATAATTACATGTAAATAATGATGAAACATGACATATTACGTGGGTTTTGATTTAAGTCATAAGGAACGAGCAAAAATTGACGAAAATTACTCTGATTTAAGAGATTATTTAAGCTCAAACGATTTAGTTTGCTATAATTATCAAGAAGCACAAATTACACAAACTACTTTAAAATCATATGATATATTTGTTTTAGGATGCCCAGATTTTGCCAAAATTTCCAATCGAGAGATGTCAGAAATTGAAAATTGGGTAAAAGAGGATGGAGGGGGCCTATTATTGTTATCTCACGCAGGTGGCGACAGAGGGCGGAATAGTAACCTATCAGAATTATCAGAACGATTTGGTATTTTATTTGAGAGTGATCAAGTATTAGATGATAAAAATAACATAGGTATGGAAAATCTCCCCGTAATGACAGTTTTTAATCCTCCTCATCCAATAACTGAAGGTATCACTTCATTATGTTATCGAGCAGGATGCTCTCTTACCGTAATAGGACAGGCTATTTCTATTGCAAGTTCTAATGAAACCTCTGATCCTTTTTCTTGTTCCTTAATTTGCGTATCAGAACAAGGTAATGGTAGGATTTGTGCAATTGGAAGTTATGAATTGTTTAGAAATAGAATTGGAGGTGGATTTCCACAAGATAATCATCCACAACTGGCTTTAAATATCTTTAAATGGTTAGTTTCAGATTATCGAGCAGAACTAAGATCTGACAGTAGTGCTCCTGCTCCCGTGGCTCCTGCCTCAACCAGGTCTTCGCTTGAATCAGGAACTCAATTCGCCTCAATAAGTTCAGATTCGAATGTTAATTCTTTTTTAGAAATTGATCCTTCTATAAAAATCTCTGATAAAAGTGACTTTGTTACACTTTTTAAAACTCTTGTAGAGCAAATTGATATATTTAAAGGTACTCTTGATAATGTTGTTAAAAGGGTAAGTTTTTTAGAAAGTGGAATAATGGAACTCCAAAAACAACAATCTTATCAAGCACCAGCTAGTTATTCACCTTCTAGTTATCAAGATTCTCAATATTCACAACCAACAAGTCCAAGCAGTTATCAACCACCAGCTAATTATCCACCTTCCAGTTATCAAGATTCTCGATATTCACAACCAACAAGTCCAAGCAGTTATCAACCACCAGCTAATTATCCGCCTTCCAGTTATCAAGAATCTCAATATTCGCCACCATCAGTTCCAAACAGTTATCAATCTTCATATACTACAGAGAATCAAGATTTTAAAGATTTAGGCGAGCCTAAACTAGCTCCTCTTTCAGCATTACCTCCTAAACCTGGTTCAGGGGATAATTCCTCACCACCTGCATCAGGAATAGAAACTAATGATTTCGAAATTGGATTACCTCCTATTGAAGATCCCTCTCAAATACGATTTGAGAAAAGTATGGATGTTCCTTCCCAAACAAAAAAAAAAAGTAAAGAAACGAAACCTAAAACTAAAACTAAAACACAACCTAAACCTAAAACTGAACCTAAACCTATTAATAAAGAAGAATTACTTGCTGAAAAAACAAGTTTGGAAAGTAAATTAAATTCTATTCAAAATTTAATGGAATTTATTGAAAAAAAATATAAGAATAAGAAAATGGATAAAAAATCTTATGAGAAACAGATTAAAAGAGCAAAAAATGATCTTAATAAAGCTAGTAAAAGATTAGAAGAAATTAATCAATTATTAGAACAATAGGAATTATGGATTTATTACTGGTTTAACACTCTCCGTATAGAAAAAGTGTTTATACGGTTTTTTCTCTATTACTATTTTTTTTTTAGTATTAATTAAAATTGGATAACATAATGGTATTGAAAATAAGATTCCAAATATTATTCCAAAGCTAAACCTAAAATTAAACATTTCTTCTAAATATGTATAAAAATTTTCATAATCTGACCAATTTAAAAACAAATCTTTATCATAAGAAAAAATCTGCTCTTCTCCTGCTGGAACATACTGCAAATTTACTCTATAAATCGGAAGGAGTTTTAAAGATTTAATAGATGAATTCTTAAATTCAACCTTTGCAATCATACTTTTCCACGATAATTCCCTTGATAAATCGAATACATAATTTCCTAGAGAATAAAGAATTAGACCATTTCCATATGCTTCTATTTCCTGAATTGTATGGGGACCATGACATGAAACAATTGTAGCACCTGAATCAATTGTGTTATAACAAGTTTGCTTTTGAAAGGAATTACAATTTAAACCATATTGTGGAGAAATTCGCCAATGAATTTGAACTATAATTATTGCTGTGGGATAATTTTCCTTAACATATGTTATTTCAGAGCTCACTAATGGATTATTTAAGGGAAGAGGTTCGTAATGGGAATTTAAATAGGTCCATTGGGTTGGGGGATTGTGAGCATAAGAAAGGAATGCAAATAATAAACCATTTTTTTCAAATAATACAGGTCTTTGAATATCTGAGGATGAATAATTTATAATCTCCCCTCCATAAATACCCGTAAATTTAATTTTATTCTCCTTTAACACATCTATTGTATCATTTAAAGCTTTGGGACCAAAATCTAGAATATGATTATTAGCTAACGTTAATAAATCGAAATTTGCGTATTTAATTCCTTCTATAAGACGAGGATCTGCTTGGAAAGGCATTTTTCGACCATAAATAAGCTCTCCATTAGAAGATAAGACACACTCCAAATTTCCAATCTGATAATCAGCAGAATCAAGAAAATTTTTTGTTGATTCGAAGGGATAATTAGAATTATTTTTTTCATTGATTTTTTCTTCTATAGTGTGAGCAAGCATGATATCTCCGACAAATAAAATTTCTACATTAGAGGAAGATTCGTATGTCATGCTTTCAGATGATTTAAATGGTTGATATAAAAAGAGAAGAAATGGAATTATATCAAAAAAGATAATAAGTAGAATAAAAGTTAGTTTATACTTTAGATGATTATTCATAAATAGTATTTATTTATCAATTTTTCTTAAATATTTCTTATGAGTTTCTATTATTTTTATTTTCTTTTTATTTTAAATAATCCAGACCAGTGAAGTTTCTTTCTTTTCTCCTCATGATTACCTCTATCTTCAGGAGCCTTAAGATCATCTGGCAGGTATGGCTTAGCTATTTTATAAGAAATTTCAAAAAACTCTTTATCACTTATACCTCTACTAACTTTCTTCAATTCTACCTTAACTTTTTGGAAAGCTCTTCGGATATCTTTTTTCGATGTAGATTCATGTTTCTTCTTTACTTCATCCACAATTTTTTTAATGATATCATCTGGTAATTCTGCTTCTAATACTTTTAATTTCTCTTTTAGTGCATGTCGCACGGACTTAGCACCGGAGAATTTTCCTATATATAATTGTCGTTGTCTCCCTACTACTTTAGGATTTATCGGTTCATAAGTTAAAGGGTGAGCTAGTATTCCCGCAATATGAAGTCCACTCTCATGACTAAACGCATAATCGCCTACTATTGGTTTATATTGTGAAATAGGTTTACAAAAATATTTCTCACAAACGACTGAGAGTTCGTATAATTTATCTAATTTAATACCTGTATTAATACCAAGTCGATGTAAGATCATTACAACTTCTTCTAGTGCGGCATTGCCCGCTCGTTCTCCATATCCATTTATACAAGTATGAGGATATTCACATCCTTCAATGACACCTACAATTGTATTTGCCACTGCAAGTCCAAAATCGTTATGTGTATGAATCCCCAACTCTATTTTCTTATTAAGTGGCTTAATAACTTCCTCTCTTATTCTTTTAATTAAATACTTTGCTGAATAGGGTGTGAGGACCCCAACAGTATCTCCAACAACTATTCTTTCCGCTCCTGCTTCTATAGCTATATTAAAGACATTTTTAAGATGCTTGAAATCGCATCTAGTACCATCTTCTGAGACCCAATTCACTTTGAAGCCATTATCCTTGGCGTATAATATTGCATTTTTTATTTTTTCAAGTTGTTGTTCTTCCGTAACATTTAAAGTTTTTCTAAAAATAGAAGAAATTGGCACGAAAATTACGATTTCTTTAAGATCTGAGTCAATACAAGCATTTATATCGTCTATTCTTGGCCTAGCAATTCCAAGAATAGTTGATCGTCTAAGATTTTCATTTACTATTGCCTTCACAATACTTTTTTCATTTGGCGAAACTGCAGGAAATCCAACCGCTATTAATTTAACACCAATATCATCCATTAATTTAGCTAAATGTATCTTTTCATCAAGGGTTAAATAGACCGTAGGGCTTTGCTCGCCATCTCTTAATGTTTCATCCCAAATACATACCCTCTCAGGTAAATCTTGCTTTTTTAAAGCAATCTTATTATAATCTATAAGTAAATCCTCGAGTTCTCTTGTAGTGAATTTATAGCTCATGATAGAATTACCTTGATGTCTAAGAGTATTGAATAAGAAAATATTAGAAGCTAAATAAAGTACATTATTTAAGTTAAATTAGACTACAATTCTGTAATTACTTATGCCATAATAAGTATAATCTATGCTTTTTTAACCATTTTATGCACTCATCAATTATATGAGGCATAGAACCCCTTATCTTATCGCCGGTAATGCTTTTATATATAAATTGATACCCCTCAGTACCTCCTAAAAATTTAATTACTTCTTTGATTTTTTCCATTTCTTTTGGATCTAAAGTAATCTTTTCTTTTTCTTCGGTTGATATACTTTTTAAAAGTTCTTCTCTAATTTTCTTTCTTAATCCTTCCTCATCAATTTTTTGAACTGGTTTTACTTCTTTTTTTGGCTTGACCTTTCGATTTGGATTTTTTACACATATTTTTAAATGACTTGCTAAATTAGCATACTGCTTTCCACAGTAAGGGCATTTTTTTTTAACCTTTTCTTTTTTGGGCTCTGGTTTTGAAAATAAATCATCAAATGCCATCTTATTTATCCTCCTCTACTAGTTTTTTAAGATCCATTATCATATTATAGTCGCTTGAAGGTTTCCCGCTTGCATCTGTGAGTAATTTTCTAATTTGGCTCATAACATTTGAATTTTTCATGGCATTTTCAAATAGTTTAATTAAAATTTTAGAACCTTTCTTGGCAAATATTAGCTCCTTTAAAAGGTCGTCTTTAACCTTGGTAAGATCATCAATAGTAATATGAAGTTCTTTGTTTTCAGTTTTTATATTATTATTTTCTCCTAAAATTTGATGATATTTTGCCGATAATTCTTGATAAAGGTCAGAAAGCTCATTATATTCACTTTCAAGTCCATTATATTTATCCTTATTAATACCACCCTCCAATACTTCCATTTTTCTATCTATCGGTTCGAGATTTTCTTTTAATAATTTCCTAAAATACTTAGCGGGCTTTATTTTCGCTTTTTTTGCCATTTCTTCTAAACTTTTATATTGCCCTGACTTTACTTTAACTTTTATAACTTTTTTCCCTGTATTTGCAGCTTTAAGTTCTGGAGATATCAATTTCCTTATATATTTAGAAGGTCTGAAGCCTTCTCCTTCTGCAATTTCTTTTAGTCTTTCATATTGAGATTCGTTTATTCTAATACTCATTACTTTATCTTTATTATTTATTTTGCTCATGAATAAAACGCTCCGACAAATTTTTTTACAAGCTATAAAAAGAAATTCTGATATTTAAATTTGTGTGACAGCCGTGTTGATTCTGTAATACATTCTTTAATTTGAGATTAAAACCTCTAAAACTTAAAAATTCAGCAATTAAGTGTATGACAAATGTATGATCTCTCTATCTAAAATTCATTTATTTATCATAATTACTCAAGAAAACACTCCCATTTATGGGAGTGATGAATTGAGCCTCATTCAAGTAGCCACGCTTTTTAAAAAAATCAGAAATCCGTCGCACTGTAAGGCATTTAAACGATGATTTCTTCTTTTACCAAGTAGATGATTAAAGCTATAAACGTCCGAATATACCCGAACAAGATGCAACGGATCCTAATCCACAAAACGATAGGATGCAGTCGGTTCGTATATAATCAGATGTTAAATGAGAGAAAGCAAGTCTATGAGAAGTTAAAGAACAATAAAGAAGCCCTTAAGAATTACGCCTACAAAACCGAGAAATAATACAAGGTCGAATTCCCGTTCCTGAAAGAAGCAGACTCCATTGCTTTGCAATCTTCGAGGGAACACCTGTTTGAGGCGTACCAGAGATTTTTTAACGGTCTAAAGAACGGACGGAAGGTGGGCTTTCCAAGATTTAAATCTAAGAAGGGAAAGGAAA
>JAEOTJ010000073.1 GCA_016839905.1 Promethearchaeota archaeon
AATTTTTACATGCTTGATTAAAAACAGATTTCCAATCAGAAACTTTTAGTTCAAAAGTATATATTTTTTCTTCTTCCTCAAATATAACAAAATCAATTCGCTTCTTTCTGAATGGAACTTGCTCCATAAAATTTAATCTTTTTTCCTTTAAATGACTTCTAAAATATGAACTTAATAGTTTTTCATTCATTTTCATATAATACTTCGTTATTTAACTATTAAAATCTATTCTTGAAAAAATATATGATATGTTCAAAATTGATACAGGATCAAGTTTAAAAGAGATTAACTCCCTTTTAGATTCTAGAGAAAGATATTATGCTGGAATTTCCGAATCTGATTGGTTGGAATTATTTATAAGTAGAAGGTTATACAGGTTCAAGTATACACCCATGGATGTAGAAACGGTTCAAGATATCGCAAAAATAGGAGATAGGAAATTAAAGAAGATAAGGGATCTTTTATATAAGAAATACCCTCCCTTGAATATTCGATCAATGCACCCAAAATTCCGTTTCCGGATTTAAATCATATGATTCAATATTTACGCTTATTATAAGAATGTGGTTATTTAAAAACTCCTCAAATTAGAAAAATTGATGGGAGAGGGGGGATTCGAACTTCCGGAGGATTATCGCGGCGGTAATCCTTCCCCGGCCACTCGGCGTCTGGAACCTCTATGTTTAGAGGCTACCCCAGCCGATTTAACATAGCTGGCTAAATCCTGGCTAATGTATCATACCAAGCTAGACCACCCTCCCTTATAAAGAAAGAGTTAATAAATAATTACTTGTATGATTTAAAATCTTAAGTAGAATTTATTTTTAATCCCTCTTATTTTTCATTGTAATAATTTTTAAATTATTTCAAGGGTTTTTATTTTTAAAGTTAGAAAAATTAGGCATATTTTAATGAGATCGAGAAAACCTTTTTTAATTTTTTGGCCTCAATATTTCGATTTAAAAAGGAGTCGAAGTGATGGACGTCGTCTTTCAAAAAAATTAGCAATAGATAAGATTACAACTAAAGATATTGCTAAGGCGGCAAGAAGATTAGGCTATAAAGCAGAAATAGAGGGCTCTTTCCGATATCCAAGGACTTGGTATGATGAACCTGGAAGAGTATTAATTGATACAAAAGGTAAAAAGAAATCTAAAGTATTATTAGAAGTTGCTAAAGAAATAAGAAAAATGAAGGCTGGAGGCTAAATTCCTTGCATGAGTTTGCTTTTGCCATGAATATTTTCAAGATCGCTGAAGCAACGGCAATTAAACATAATGCTAAAAAAGTTACTAAAGTTTTTCTCGAAATTGGTGAATTAACTTTAATTGTCCCGGATTTACTTAAAAAATCTTTTGAAATGGCAACCACCGGGTCATTTGCAGAGGGAGCTGAATTAGTTATAACAATTACACCTGGAAAAATTAAGTGTAGAGACTGTGGTAAAGAAGGGGGAGTTACTTTAAATGATGAAGCCTATCTTACCGGGTTCCAATTATTTCAATGTAAATTTTGTGAAAGTAAAAATACTGAGGTTCTACCAGAATCTAAAAAAGCAAATGTAAAATCGGTAAAAATCCAAGAATAATTAAAAATATATTATCGAAGTCTTTAAATTAAAAAACCATTAAGAACGCCATGCTGTCCCGGGCGGCTCGTGATCTTTGCTTTACCAAGTTCAGTCTCAACAATTGCTCCTTTTGTAAGAATATGCCTTCGATTTAGATCTTTTGAAGCAGTATTACTATCAAATTTTAATATTTTGACTTTAGATGTTTTATTCGTGTTAATATCTGTTATATTAATAAAATTACTTGAAAATAATTTGAGTTTTTTATTCCCACCCATGCCTCTTTGCTGTTTCTTTTTCTCATTACCTATGGATGTATTAATGGGGGGGCTTTCAAGTTCCCGCTTTCTTTTTTTTCTAAAATGTTTATATTTCTTTCCAGTGTATTTCCTTCTACTTCGAGCTTGACTTCGAGCCATGATAAAACATAAAAAATATGATGATTTGTAAAATAAACTATTTCTTTAAAATTTTATTAAATTGAAACCCTTAATATTAATTATTAATTAAAAATCGGATTAAAATGGTTTATATCGATTTTGAAGGAAAAGTAAGAGAAAATACTTATCTTATTGATGGATTACTGTTTCGAATGCCTCATCTTCTTTCTCTATATATAATAGAAAATGATGGGGAGCGGATGATGATTGACACTGGTGAGGCGTCAATGGCGAGAAAAGTATTAAATAAAATTAAAGAATTAGGCCTTTATCCTATCAATAAAATTCTCTTAACACATTCCCATTGGGATCACATCCAAGCAGTAAATAAACTAAAAAAATTAATAAAAGAAGTAGATGTTGAAATCCTTGCTTCAGAAAAGGCAATTGAAAACCTAATTCATACAGAAAAAATGAATTATCCATTTGAAATGCAAGCAGAATCCATTGAAAAAGTCACACCTTTAAAGGAGGGAGATTATATTGATTTAAATGGATTAAAATTAGAGATTTTCACCTTTTTTGGGCATACTCATGATTCAATAGCCCTTTTAGATAAAAAAAATAAAAATATCTTTGTTGGAGATGCCATTATTGATTACTGGGATCAAGAGACGGCTACAGCTCCATTCATGCCCCCAGATTTTAATGAGGGGGAACTTTTAAAAACATTTCAAAAATTAAGGGATTTAAAAGCCGATATAAACTCAATATCTCTATCTCATTTTGGTGTTTATAAAGATGAAGATTTTCTAAAAATATTAGATAATATGGAAGATATTTACTTTAAAACTAAAGACTCTATTATAGAATGGTATAATGAAAATCCCTCAGTAGATTACATAACATCCAAATATCAAGACATTTATATCCCAAATTCTACCGTTTTTCCTAAAGAGAATATGCTAGGATTAAAAATGGTAGTCGGATGGATGATAAAAGGCTTGAAAATAAGTGGATTTATTAATTGACGTAAAAATTAACAAAATAAAATAAAAATAATATAATCAAAAAAATCTTTATTTTATTAAAAGTAAAGTAAAAATAGTTCAAATTTTTATTTAACATATTA
>JAEOTJ010000319.1 GCA_016839905.1 Promethearchaeota archaeon
AATAGTATTACGTCGTTTGGTCCAAGAGAATCCAACTTTTTTTAAAATCTTGAATAAATTCTTCTTGCTTTTCTGGATCTGCCTTAGGAAACGCGTATCTCGGACGCTGAAGCGAAAAACCTAATGAGTGAAGGAGTTTTTGAGCTGCTCGCACTGAAAATGAGATGTCAAATTTAATACGGATGTGTTTCGCAACGGACTTCCCTTCCCAGTTGCTAAAATCGTAGCCAAACTCACGGGGATGCGTCATTATATCCGCTTTTAGCTCTCCCTTTTGATCATCTGAAAGTCTCGAGGGTCGTCCTGGAGGTGATCCCGGAGCGATGGCTTCTAATCCTCCTTCATTAAACACCTTTACCCATGTTTGAACGGTATTCCTAGATTTCTTTATTAATTCTGCGACTTTAGTACAATTTTCGAGCTCAATCATTAGATAAAGCGCTTGATATCGCTCTTTCAGCTTAGGCTTCCTTTCCTTCTTGTACAGCTCGACCAGATCATCGTGATCGGGTGAGCTCCTTGTTATGTGAAGTTTTTTCATATATTTAAGAGCAGAAAAAAGCTTCTTGAATGGGTGTAATATCCAGGTGATATGAGAGGAGACAGCGAGAGGATGCCAAATTATTTATTTCGCCATAAATAGTTTACTTTTTAAATAAAAATTTAACTAATTGAAAATGTATTAAAAACTTAAAGCTTAATTAATTATATAAAATATTATTAATAAAAAAAATAAAAATTAAGTTAATATAAATTTTTTATTCTTTAAGGAGATTAACCAAAAATAGGTGTATATGATTGGCAAAGAAGGAACTTTTCATTAAACGTGTATATGAAATCGTCAATGAACTAAAAATCCCACTCATCGATGAAAGAGTTTATGACAAGGTAAGTTTCAATGTTGGATCTGCAATCGCACATGTTATTTTTAAATTTGAAGAAGATGAGTCAGTAATTCGGGGATTTTTAGGATTGGCTGAATATTTTCATACAGTAGTGATTAAGCAGAAGGATATGTTCTTCATTCCTCACGGCTCAATTCTCTTTAAATTACTAAGTGTGTAATTTATATAATTTTTTTTTACTTTTCTTTTTTAAAAAGCTTGATATCAGAGGATCTATAATCAATATCTTTATTTTATATAAAATTTTGATTTTTTTAATATTTCTACTACTTCTGATTCAGGGACATCATACCAATTTTTATAAGCATCAGCCACTGCAAATCGCCATACATCTCTAATATTAGGACAAAAAATGACCTCAATATCTTTCTCAATTCTTTCTATAGTATGTAATGGGGCTGTGGGCACGGTAATAATGATTTTTTTTGGTTTGTATTTTCTTACCATTTGGATTGCTGCTAGCATTGTAAAGCCAGATGCTAAACCGTCATCCATCATGAAGATATATTTATCCTGAATATTTTTTTTATAAATATTTCCGATATCAGATGGCTTGTTGTAAAATTCTAATCTTTCCTTGATTTCTCTCTTGGTTATATCTATTGAATCATTTACATCTTTTTCCGTTAAATTTAAGCGAGATAATAGGGATTTATTTATCAAAATGGTGCCATCTGTAGTTACAGAACCGAAGCCAGCTTCTTTATTAAATGGAACTTTTATTTTGCGTACGATTATGAGATCATATTTAAGATTTAAAGAATTACAAAAACCTTCTGTTATAGGAACGCCACCATTTGGAATAGCAAAACAGAAGAATTCATTAGGGTTCTCCTTAATTAGTTGATGGAAGCTCTCATCTTCCTTACTTATAAAATCTGATAATATTTCACCGGCTTTAAATCTAGATTCATATCTTATAAATGTCATTATCAAAACTTTTTAATAAAGAAATAATCTTAAGCTTTATTCTTTTTATCTTTAAAAGTCAAAAATAATTGCAAAAGTTAAATATTTAAACTCAAACTCTATTATGTTTATATTTCTATATAATCTAGTTAAAATCAACTTGTTTAGGGATTAATTTATTTGAGTCTTGACGATATTTTATTTGAAAAAATAGATAAAATGGATAGAGAACAAGCCATTGAAATTCTTTTCTCAGTCCTTTTAACTGCAGAAGAATGGGAAAGGCGTTCTCAAGTTATTGATAGGTTAATTCAACTAAAAGATCAAGAGCACTTTAAAGAAATAAAAAGCATGTATTTAAATGAATCCCATTCAGAAGCTAAAGTGAAATTAATACAACTATTATCGAATTGTTATAAAAGAGAGGGAATAGACCTCCTTAAGACACAATATAAAAGCGAAAAAGATGGAAAAGTAAGAAAAAAGATAATTGAATTAATTGGAGGAAAAAATCAGCTGGATTCAATACAATTTTTTATTGAAGCTTTGGGTGATTCAAATATTAAAATAAAAAAACTATCGATAAAAAATCTGGGCCAATTAGTCGCTAAAGAGGCTTTAAATTCATTAATAGAAATATTACAGTATGGTAATGTTGAGATTTATGATGATTTGATAAATTCTATTGTAAAAATAGGAAAAAAGGATAATAATATCAGCCCAATTATTGAATACCTTAATAAAGGAAATATATATATAAAACGAGCCATTCCAGTTATTTTAGGAAAGATTGGAAATAAAAATGCTATAGAGGAACTAGCTAAAGCACTTAAAGATGAAGATTTAACGGTTAAAACAAATTCTATAAAAGCACTTGAAAAATTAATAGGTTCTGATGAAATTAAATACATAATAGAAGCTTTGGATGAAAACGAAATAGATGTAAGAAAAGTTGCGATAAAAATATTAGGTTCAATTGGTAATAAGAATGAGATTAATCTATTATTAAATTTGCTAAGAGATAAAAATGATGTAATAAGAAACAATGCTGTAAAAGCACTTTATAAGATTTATACTAAAATAAAAGCATACAATAAATTATATGATGTATTAAAAGGAAAAAATGTTAATGCAAGAAAAGAAGTTATAAAACTATTAGGTATGTTAGGGGATACAAAAGCTATCAGTTATTTAATTAATTCATTAAAAAGTAGAGTTACGAGCATAAGAAGAGAAGCATTTAAGGCAATACTAAAGATATCTAATGATCAAGTAAATGAATTAGTTCTCAATGGATTAAGCGATGAATCCTGGCAAACGCGGAAATTTTGCGTTAAAATTATAGGTAAAATAGGAGATCCTAATACAATTAATGTCCTCATTAAAATGTTAGAAGATGATAATAGTAAGATCAGGAATGAAGCCATAGTTGCACTATCTCGATTTGATGATCAAAAAGTTATAGAAATGGCAAAGAATTATACAAAGCATTCAAATTGGAAGGTCAGAAGGGCCGCAGTTAAGTTATTAATTACAATTGGTAAAGAAGAATCCTTAGAAGCTCTTATCACATTTATTAAAGATGAGGATGTTTTCATTAAGAGTTGGGTAGCAATGGCTCTCGGAAAATATAAAAATCTCAGTAATATCGAACCCTTTCTCATATTATTAAAAGAAAATGATAATAAGATTCGAATTGCAGCTGTTAAAGCCTTGGCAGAAATTAAGGATGATAATGCAATTAAACCCCTAAGTAATTTATTAGGAGTCGATGATTGGGATCTTAGACAAACAGTTGAGAATGCATTGAATCAAATTAATCCTAAGTGGATGGATTATTTATAATGTGAATTAAATATAAAATTTATTCAAAAATAATTAAGGAGACTTAATTTTAAAATCATGATTTAAAAAAAAGAAAGAAAGATTCTTTATCTTTTAGTTTTAACTAATTTCATTCTTTTTTTTACTAGTTAAAATTGAATAAATAATGTATATTTATTATTTCAGAAATTATTAATAATATTTACTACTATTAAAATTATAAAATTATGTGTGTTCATTTTTTAAAGTGTTTAAAATGGAGAAGCAAGATTCTAAAGGTAAACTCATTAAAGAAATTTTCCCTTCAGAAATCATCTCCATTATTGGAGCTCTTCTTGCAGGAATAGTCCTCTCATTTTTAATCCTACCTTTTAGAAGTTTTCTTATTTTAATATTAATGGTTCCAGCGTTACTTTCTCTAAGAGGGGATATAAGTGGTCCCTTCATAGCAAGAACTACACGAGATTTAATTATAGGCGACTTTTCTAAGAGGTCTTGGGCTGAGAATGTATTGGCTACAATTATACTTTCTATAATTACTGCTTTCATTATTGGTATCTTTACAATTATTCTAAATTATGTTTTATTTAAGATCTTTTTACTTCCATTAGGGATAATCATTTTAATTCCAATAATTACAATGTTACTGACTTTATCATTCTCTATTCCTACTTCAACAGGATTAAACATCATTGCTTTTAGAAAGGGAAAAGATCCTAATAATATTGTAAATCCCATAATGACTTGTCTTGATGATTTATTTACAGTTCTTTTTTTTTTTTTAACCATAATGCTTTTAGGAGTGCCATAAATGAAATATTTTACCAAGATTTTCAAGGAATCAATCGTAATTGTTATCATATCATCATTAATGGGACTTCTATCAGGAACATTATTATCATTTAATGAAGATATATTGTATTCCATTCCTATCATACTCATGATACTTCCAGCGTTAAATTCTTTAATAGGTGATATCTCAACGATTCTAATTTCAAGATTAACAACTCATCTTTATATTGGTACTATTGCCCCGAAAATCCAAAAATCTGATAGATTAAAAGAAGATTTTATTGGATTACTTGCCACAATTATATTAAGCTTAATCTTTTTAATTGTTTTTGGGTATGTCATTGGGACTATTACTGGAATTCGGATAATAAATCCTTTTTTAATTATTTTCGCCATAACAATAACAGTTTTGCTAATATTTATTATAATGTTTATCTTATTATTTATCAGTGCAATTTTTATATTTAAAAGAGGAAAGGATCCAAATAATTTCTTAATTCCTTTTGTAACTTCATTTGTAGACTTTCTAACTCCCTTCCTCCTAATTATCTTTATAATAATATTTATATAGAATTGTAATATTAAAAAAATGAGTGAGACAAACTAAATGACCGAGAAAAAAAAGAAATTTAAATATAAACCTTTATCCTTAAAAGATATTTTAAGGGAAATGAAGCAAAAAATAGATTTAATGATTGATCTTGCGTATAGCGCTATTAAGTTTGGAAGTAAAGAAATCGCAGATGAAGCGTATAAAATTGAGCAAAGAATTCATGAACTTACTTTTCTATTGAATTTTCAAATTATTCAAACACACGCTGGGGGCTTTAAAGAAGCAAAAAAACTTGAGCCTATTGTTGTAATGGGGTATTCTATCGATAAAATTTCAGATGCTTTATCAGATATTGCTAGAGTAGTTTATCTGAACACTAATATTTCTCAATTTACACAATTATTGTGGGATTTTGTACCAGAACCTATTGTTAAAATTAAAGTGAATGAAGGTTGTGAATTAATAGGACAATATAGAAAAGAAATTCATTTTAGATCCATACATGGTGTTGATTTAATCGCTATAAGGAGAGAAAATAATTGGTTATTTGATATTGAAGAGAAGGTAGTATTGAATGATACTTTAATCGTTAAAGGCGAAAAAAAGCCAATAATGGAGCTGAAGCAAAAATGCCTTGATTCAGAACCTTTTACATTTGAAATAGAGGGGAAAAAGAAATTTGATCTTAAAAATCCTAAAATAATGGATAAAATCTCGGAAATTAAAAAAACTTACATCATAATTACAGATGTCTCAGAGACAATGATTGAGCTTGCTTTAGCAGCTTTATTTTTTAATAGTTATGAAGTGGCTGAGGATGTTTTAGAGATGGAAGAATTATTAGATGGTTTAAACATTGCATTTGAAAAAGACCTTTTAGATTTAGCCCATTTAATAGACTCACCTAGAGATTTAACAGGGTTAATGAGAATCGTATTTTCATGTGAATTAATCGCTGATGCTGCGGCTAATATTGCAGAAAACATCGTGAGGGGTTTTAAACCACATAATATTCTTCAGAAAGCAATATCCGAAACATCAGAAATCGTCGTACGAGATACACTCTCTGATGATTCTTATTTTAAAGAAAAAACATATAGCGAATTACAAGATCACCGTTATAAAAGAGGGTTTCATATTATTGCTTTGAAAAGAGAAGATAGATGGATTTATAGTTTCAAACCAGATTTTACTTTTATCCAAGATGATTTACTTATTGGTTTAGGACCTGTAGAAACAGTAGATGAATGGAGAAAGTGCGTCAATCCAAAAAAATTTAAAGGAGAATAGGGTATAAGCAAAATTCAGTGATGGTAAATCGATAAAAGAACTTTAAACAGGATTAAAGCAATTGGAGTCGTGATCACCAAAAATTATAGCCCATCAGTGAGATCCAAATCTTCCTAAGACTAATAATATGACGGAGGGATTTCACAAGAAATACGAGTATTATAGGGCGTTTAAAAAGCAGATTATAACAGAAGAGGGGGCTCAACGAGTACTCGATTATCGCGTGTTCGGACATAACTTTAGGCAATTTCCCGAGTATATTCACCAATATAAGATCAAATATAAGAGCTGTAGGCGATTAGTACGAAATTCAAGGGGGGATAAAATTCTTCAAGGGCAAGGAAGCCACTTTAGATCTATGTTCAAGAAGTTAGATACTTATTTTGGAAATTATAAAGAAATATAGCTTGAATACTTCGCAATTAAAAAAGAATGAAGGGTAGCGAAAGATTTAAACGCAATCACTGACATTTATAACCACCCGAATAATATTTATAAGGTGAAATTAAAATAAGTAAAGAAACTGAGAAAAAAAGATTTAACGAAACCATGCTGGAAATTACAAATAAAATTAAAGAGAACTCTAAAAGTATTGATATTGAAAAAGTCCTTCACTTAATTGATTTAATTATTCAAATCAATTCTGAAAAAAACAGAATATTTGTATATGGTGCGGGTAGGTCAGGATTTATTGGAAGATGTTTTGCCCAGAGATTAATGCATCTCGGAATAAATTCTTGTTTTGTTTCTGATGCGATAACTCATCAATATACCGGTAAAGATTTATTAATAATCATAAGCGGAAGTGGTGAAACTACCTCTCCAGTTGCTATTGCTCAAAAGGCTAAAAAAATAGGGGGAAAAATTGCTTTATTAACAGGAAATCCTGAAAGTACGATTGGAAAATTATCAAATTATGTCATTAAAATTAAGGGAAAAAGCAAGGATGTAGCAATATCTCAGGAAACACTTGCTCCTTATACTAGTTTATTTGATATTTCTACATTATCGGTTTTGGATTCCATTGGAGGTACTTTAATGAGCATTCTTGGAGTTACTGAAATAGATATTGATAAAAAACATGCTACAATTGAATAATTTTTGTTATTATTAGATAAAAATGTGTTTCCTTATAATAGTTGATGAGCTTGAGTGATTTATTAGAAATTAAATACATCTCTGAAAAAAAAGGAAAGGGTGCCTTTGCAAAAGATTTTATTGAAAAGGATACAACTATCATTGAGGCAAATGTTATCCCCATCTCAGATGAAGATTACGATTTAATTGAACAAACAAAATTATACGATTATATCTTTGCGTGGGATGACCCTAAATACAATGGTGAAATCTCTTGTGTTATTGCCTTAAGCATTTGTCAATTTATAAATCACTCCTACAAACCAAACTTAAAGTATGAGTATAATTATGATAATGATACAATTGAATATGTTACAATAAAGGATATTGATAAGGGAGAAGAATTGACAGTCAATTATAATGGTATTAGTGATGATGATGAACCTGTATGGTTTGATGTTGTTTAGTTTTTTCTTAAAGATTTAAGAATCTTTAAATTCATAATATCTTCTTTCATATCATTACCTTTTGGTGTTTCTAATATGCCCGGATGGTTTTTGAATCGATTATCATTGATAAAAAAACCGAAAGGTTCATTTCCAATCTTTCCTTGACCGATGTGGGCATGTCTATCAACTCTAGAGCCCAATTCTTTGTCAGTATCGTTTAAATGAAAAGCGAAGAGATATTTTAATCCAATAATATCATCAAATTCCTTCCATATGTCATTATATTTCTTTTTTGTTGTAAAATCATAGCCTGCAGCAAAAGAATGAGCTGTATCGAAACAAATACCAATTCTTTTCTTATTTTTAATCTTATCTATAATTGTTTTAAAATGATGAAATTTATTTCCTAAGCCTTTACCTTGGCCAGCTGTTGTTTCTAGTAGAATAATAACTTTTGAGTCTTTCGTGACATCCATTAATTTATTTAATTGGTCGGCAATCTGAGATAAAGCTTCTACTTTGGTAATTTCCATTTTATCACTAATGGGTATGACTCCAGGGTGCATATTTTCATATTCAATGCCTAATTGCTTAACTTTTATTAATTCATCAAGCATTGCACTATATGATTTTTCCAGTTTTTCATTATCCATTGAAGCGAGATTTATTAAATAACTATTATGAGATATTACTGGCCATATATCATCTTTTAATTCTTCTTTTTTTGCCAAGTAATCAGCAATATCTTTTTGGTCTAATGATTTTGATGTCCAAGAACGAACATTCCTAATAAAGACCTGAATTGCTTCACAACCAAGCTCTTTTCCCCTTTCTAATGCCAAGTATTTCCCCCCAGATACACTCATATGAGCTCCTATTCTCATTTTCTTCACCCAAAAACATTTTTTAATAATAACAATTATAATAATTAGTTATTTTAAAATTAAAATTGAATAAAAATATGACCATTCTTGCAAAAAAAGAAGGTTTCTTACGATTAATTGGAGTGATATTAATTCTCATTAGTTTGATTTTTTCTATAACTTTCGAAATTCTCTTATTAAATTGTATAAGATTATTCGTGATCATCCTAATTATCACGTTATCCTCGCTTATAGTAATCTTATCTTTGAAGTTGGAAAAACAATTTTTTGTTGAAAATATAATTAAAGTGATAATAGTCTTGGCAATAATATCAATAGTTTTAATCATAATTGGGATATTAATACGCCCAAATATAGCCCTTATTTTTACTTTTTTAACGATTTCCGATATAATGATTATAATATGTCTGCATTACGCACTTTCAATAAATAGAAAAGAAAAATTGATTTTTGTTTTAAGCGGAATTGGATATATAATCATATCAATTATCTTTAGAATTGCTAATTTTCTATTAAGTTTATTACCGTTAATTTTTATTGTTTCGGGAATGGTATTAATAATTTTTACTGAAATGAGAATGAGAAAAAGAGGGTTATTGATTTATATTTAATTAGTCATCTAATTTTTTCCAAAAATCTTTAAGCTCTTCTTTAGAAAAAGTAACTTTTAAATCTTGCGGATTTGATGGTTCATCTCTGAAAAAGGATGGAAGATCATTCATTTCTTGAGAGATTCCTGCTTTTTGATTAAATTCCAATTCAGTTTTTAATATTTGTTTTCCAATCTCGATAATATCACTTTGAGTTAAATTTAAATCATGCATCGCATTCATAGCACCAGCGATTAATTCCATGTTTTCATAAATGGGTCCAATAAAATAGCAACAACCCATTGAATCTAAAACCGCCGTATATATTTGCAATTCATATGATAAATCAATTTTCCCCTTATTATCAGTGAGTTCGCCATAATCTTTTATCCTACTGGCATTCCTTCCAGCAATGGCAGCTCCAGCAGTATGATCTGCACCCATGGGGGAGGTTGCATAAGTTACGCACATTCCTTTGAAGACTCTAGGTTCATATCCTGAGATTCCTTGTCCTTTAACATGTGGAATTCTTTCAGCACCAATTTCTTTTCCTACATGACATACTCCATTTCCATATAACTTGCCAATTTCAGAACCAGATCTGATTTCTTCTAATACTTCAAAAACTTTTTCAGCATCCCCCCAATCTATTTTACCATTATCCATAGCAACTCCCATTGTAACGCCGAATTCGATTGTATCAATGCCAATATCATCACATAAATGATCAATTCTGGCCAAGTGATCAAGATCATCAATCATTAAGTTAGAACCATTTAATGCAATTGTTTCATATTCCAGACTAGAGGTTATATGGTTTCCTTTCTCGTCAACAATAATATTTGAACATTTAATAGCACACGTTGGACTACATGATACTTTCTTTCTACCTTTTCGAGCAATAACTAATTCATGAAGTTTTTCTCCTGAAATATGATCTGCTTTATCAAAGGATCCCCTCCTAAAATTCTTTGTAGGAAGGCCTCCGTATCCACTCATTGCTTTGGTCATTAAAGCGGTCCCAAAGATTGAAAATGTTCCTTTAGTTTCAGCTAATTTTATAGTAAAAGGTTTAGATAATTCTCGGAGTTTTTTAATGTCGTGAATTTTAACTTTTGACTTTTTCGGAGGAAAAATAATGATTGCTTTAATACCTTTAGAACCCATTACAGCACCTAAACCACCTCGGGCAGCATGACGACTTGGATATCCTTCCAGATCATTACAAGCAACGCTTGAAGATTTCGTCATTAATTCACCCGCAGGACCAATTGAATATATGGCTATTTTTTGTCCATATTTCTCATACAATTTTTTATGTAATTCATAATTACCTAAACCTTTATAATTATTTGCCGATTCCAGCGTTATATCAGCATTATTTATTAAAATGATTTTTAAATTGGTAGATTTTCCTTCTAAAATTAAAGCCCTAATTCCTTGAGTAGCCAGCATCATAGAACCTCTCCCTCCAACATTTGCTTCTTTTACTCCATTAGTTAAAGGACTCTTTCCACCGATGGATGTACGAGCAGAATTTGGAAAAGGTCCTCCCGTAAGCAATCCATTTGCTATGATAAGTTTATTATCCTGTCCTAAGGGATCACAATTAGGGGAAACTTCATCAAATATAATTTGTGAGGTTAAACCCCTTGCTCCTAATAAAAAATATTTAGAATCCCTTTTAATATCCTCATATTCTATAGATTCAGTATCAACATTTATTCGAGCAATTTTCATAATTAAAAAAAAAGAAGATTTAACTTATATTTTTACATATAATTTGTGATTAGAGCAAGTAGTTCTTAAAATATTTCATAATGAACCATCCTTTCTAATGGTTTACGATTGTCTACTTCTCCTTGAATTTCTGAGGTGTATCCTAAAGGAGTTATACCGACTACTCTGTATTTTTCAGGTATTTTCAATAATTCTTTTATTTTTTCTTCATCAAACCACCCAATCCAACATGTTGCCAAACCTTCAGCAGTAGCGGCTAAAATCAAATGCTCAAAACAGATGCCAATATCTACAGTAAAATATTTCAAGCCGCTAGAATTTGTTCCTGAACCTTTTTCTGCAATAATTCCTACTATAAACATTGGAGCTTCAATAAATTTTTTTTTTTGCCCTATAGCTTCCCATAGTGATTTAACATTTTTAGGTTCTTGAACCACAATATAATGCACGCCTTGTTTATTAGCCCAAGTTGGAGCTAATCGTGCGGCGTCTAATATTTTCATAATTTTTTCTTTTTCTGGCATTTTTTTCTCATAAGTTCGATAACTTCTTCTTTTTCTAATCGTTTCATAAAGATCCATTTTGAATACACTTTATTCCAATATTAATTGTGAATATAAAAAGACTAATTCATCATATAATAAAAGATCATTTACTAGGAATTATAATATTGAACATTAATCATTATATTCTAAATATTAATTAAACAAATAGGATTATATTTATGGCATGTGTGAAAGATTTTAAAAGTTTGTGTGAAAAATTCAATCACATTAAATTTCTATCGTACAAATATTTATTAATACGGTATACATATTTTATGCTTATCTAAAAAAAGAATAAAAAATGAATAAAAGTCCCGAATATTTTTTTTTTTTATGATATAAGTTTTTTAGTAGAATTTGGATATTTATATGGTGTTATTATAGTGGGTAATCAATATCGTACTCTTTTAAGAAATAATAAAGACGAAATGATCCAAACTTCAAGAGAAAAATGCTGCGAGAAATTTATTATCGAAGAGAGAGATGGAAATAAGGTTTGTATGCATTGTGGCATGATTTTTGAAAGGACTTTTGTAGGAAATGAGAGAAGAGCATATACAGTGGAAGAGATTCAAAATAGGCGAAGAACAGAACCACGCTGGAGAGATTTTGGACCGAGAACAATGTTACCAATAACGAAAACAGATTCGAAAGGAAAATCAATTGGAGCTAAAGAACAAGCACTTTTCTCACGGTTATCTAAAATTCAAAACTCCTTAATCTCAAGTATAGAAAGGAACTTTTGGGAAGCTAAACCGAAGTTAAAAATGCTTACATCAAAATTGAATATCCCTAACTACATTTCAGAGACATCTTGGAAAATTTATTCATTAGTAGCTAAAAAAAAATTAACAATGGGAAGATCAATTAATGGATTTATAGCAGGTTCTTTATATGCAGCTATTAGGATCCATAATTTCCCTCGATTGCTAGATGAAGTGTGTGAAGCAAGTCTAACACCAAGAAGAACTGTGCATAGAAGTCTTGCAATGATAATTAGAGAAGTTTTACCGGAGTTGAAATTAAAATATCAACCAATTACCGCGGAATGTCTTGTTTTTAGATTTGGAAATGAACTTGAATTACCAATGAGCATTCAAAAAAAAGCAATAAATATGTTAAAGAAAGCTTCTAAAAATGGATTAGCACGAACTGGCAAGGATCCAAAGGGTTTAGCCGCGGCATGTATTTATATTGCCGCCAAAAGTGCATCTGTTAGAAGAACGCAATCAAAAGTCGCAGATATTGCTAAAATTACAGAAGTAACTTTGAGAAGTAGAGCTAAGCAAATAAAAATTAGATTACGTTAATTTTTTTTAATTAACTTTTTCAAATCTTTAATAACATAAATCTTTTTATTATTATAACTTTTTTCAATTTCAGATAACATTCAATTACTTGATGAAAGTTTTAATTTTTTCTCTATTTTTATCCTTCTTTAACTTCTTTAAGTTCCCTTTCCTTTCTCTCTTGGTCTAGCCTCCATTTTAAGCCTCCACCCGCAATAACTAATGCACCAACGAGATGACTACAGAAGACTCCTGAAAAAAACATCCAAATCATTGCTGCAGTGATTGGTACGATATCGTGAGAATAAAGTAATGATTGAAAAGTATTGGAATTATAATTAACTTGAACTTTTGATAATAGCAGATAAAATTCTACTTTTATAAAAGTCGCAATAAGAATAAATAATCCAATTTTACTTAAATATTTAGCAAGAATCATATTATCTATATCTTTTGTTAAAGCAATTTTAAATAACATGAAACCAAAAATTAAAAAGCAAAATGGTAAGATTGCTATGAATATAAATAAACATAGTCCTTCTATAGGAACAAAATTTCCATCAAATAATAGATCCAAGATTAATATATTCTCATTATTAATATTTATTTCAGTAAGAGATAATATAAGTAAAAAAATTAACTCCAATACTGAAAGAATCACAAAAGTACAACTAATAATCATTAAAGTTAATTTTGTTTCTTGAGATGCCATTTAAATCAAATATTTTTTTTCTAAAAATAATGAATATATAAAGTAATTTATTATTTTTTATTTCCTTATTATAAAAATTTAAATTTATTTTCCCTATTAATTTTTTTATAGAAATATCAATATATTAGAAAATCTATTAAAAGGTTTAATTTTGTGAAAGAGAAAGACCGACAGGACTTAGAGAGTTCAATTTGTTCTCATATGAGCGTAAAGCAAGAAAGGGGCTTTTCTGTTTGCCAGGATTGTGGGGAGGTTTTAGGTAAGAGCCTCACTTTTGATAATAAAACATTTTTGAAACGTTATTCAGAATCTCAAAGAGATTATGAAAGAAAAATTAAATCGTTAGATTTAAAAGCTAAACAAGATCCGAACATTGCAAAAAAATATAAAGATTTGAGAAAAAAAGAGATTTGGTATCGAGATCCTAAGGAAAGTTATAGAGAACAGAGAGAATTCATAGGAATGCTTGGAAATTTAGGGATTGATGTAAATATTAATAAAGCCAAGTTTCAGCGAATCAAAGATAGATATTTTTTCTTTAATAAGCATCATCGAGAAACTTATCAAAATATGGTTATTATTTTTCTAGCAATATTTTGGATGGAAATTAAAGAGACTTCAAAATCGCGTATAGAAGAATTTATAGAAGCATGTGTCGAGTTGGGGCATAAGATAAATAAAAAGATGCTTAATAATGCAATGTTAAAAGTGAAAAAAACTGAAAAAAAGCAAAAAAAAATGCAAAAACTACCAAATTTGGAAGTAGAAATTAAAAACAAAATTAAGATTTTATTCCAAAAAGATATAAATGGAATTCCCTTTGAATTAGTAAAAAATAATTTTCCTAATAATTATGAATATGAAAAATTAAAAATAGAAATGCAACTTTTAGCTGATGAATTTTTAAATAAGATTTCTCACGATAGTTTAAAAAATCTAAATCATAAAGCTTTTACTGCTGGTTTAATTTATTATATTTCACAAACATTATCAAATCGTAAAATATTTACACAAAAAATTATTGAAGAAGCAACTAAATTCTCGAGTACTACAATAAGAAAGAAATATAACATTCTAAAAGAGATTATAGGAGATCCAAAAAATCCAAAAGAAAGAAAAGTATAGAAACATTGATTACAATCAATGTTAAATTCTAAGACAATTAAAAGAAATTACTATTCTCAATCAATAGAGGATTTAATTAATGAATTTAATACTAATCCTGAATCTGGACTAACATTTTCTGAAATTGAGAAGAAAAAAATAGATTTTGGTAGTAACGAGCTACCAAAAATTAAAAAAAGTATTTGGAGGATTTATCTCTCACCTCTTTTTAATTTCTTAATTGTAATATTAATAGTTACTGGAATAATCATCATAATCTTAGGGGACTCAGGACCAACAGTGGTAATTATTTTTATTGTAGTAATTATAAATTCAGCAACTGCCATTATTCAACAATATAGAGCGCAAAAAGTGTTAGAATCTTTAATAGAAATATCCGCTTTAAGAGCTAAAGTAATACGAGAAGGAGATCAAAGGGAAATTCAAACTAATGAATTAGTCCCTGGAGATATTGTTATGTTAAACCAAGGAGATAAAATACCTGCGGATGGTAGAATTATTGAACACATGAATCTTATTATTAATGAAGCATCATTAACTGGAGAAAGCGAGCCAATTGAAAAGAACAGTAATCTAATAGCAGGAAAGGATCTTTCAATTCAAAACCAGAAAAATATGGTATTCATGGGGACTTTTGTTCAAGCAGGAAGGGCAAAAATATTAATTACAAGAACAGGAATTAATACAGAAATAGGAAAAATTTCTCAAAAGATAAATGAAATGGGTAATATTGAAGATATTCCATTAACGAGAAAATTAAATAGATTAGGATATATTTTAGGAATTGTAGTTATTATCAATCTCATTATACTAATTATTTATAAATTTGCATTATTAAACATTCAAGGAAATTTTATAAAAGATGAAATAATCAGAGCTATTGTAAATTCTATCTTAAGAGCAATGAATGTTGTTCCGATAAACTTACCTTTATTATCAACGCTCGTTTTAATTACAGGTGTTTTAAATATGGCACAAAGTGGTGTCATAATTAAGAATTTATCATCAATAGA
>JAEOTJ010000320.1 GCA_016839905.1 Promethearchaeota archaeon
AGAAAATCTCATTAGTATCTATTTTTAAATATACAACTTTTTTAAAAAATTATTATGAAATAAGCATTCCCAAATTCTCTAGCAGATGATGGGATACAGGGTTTGATGTTAAACCCACAAGTTGTCAAGATTTCTTGATAATTTTAAATAAGATTAGGTAAGTTTTACTAGTTTTAATAACATGATTCTAAAATGATAAATTATAAAAAATTCAGAAAAGTTAAGGTTAGGAAGCCTTTCTAAACAGTTTGTATTGCTCCAGCCACTTTTCAATATTTGACTTGACCGGAGTTTGATTAACGGTAAAATCATCCATTCTTTTTAAATCTTGAATTTTTTCTAATTCATACTCAATTTTTTCTCCAATTTTTTGGATATTTGGACTTATATACTTGTGCTTCTCCTTCTTCCTGTCCATTAAAAAAGCTTTCTCACTAACAGACTTACTAATGGCTTCAGCAGTTTTTTCAATGTCAGGGCTTATTTCCTTGCGCATTTCCTTCTTCCTGTCCATTAAAAAGGCTTTCTCACTAACAGATTTGCTAATGGCTTCAGCAGTTCCTTCAATGTCAGGGCTTATTTCCTTGTGCTTTTCCTTCTTCCTGTCCATTAGAAAAGCTTTCTCACTAACAGACTTGCTAATTGCTTCAGCAGTTTTTTCAATGTCAGGGCTTATTTCCTTGTGCTTTTCCTTCTTTCTATCCATTAAAAAGGCTTTCTCACTAACAGACTTGCTAATTGCTTCAGCAGTTCCTTCAATGTCAAGGCTTATTTCCTTGCGCTTTTCCTTCCTCCTATCCATTAGAAATGCTTTCTCACTAACAGACTTGCTAATGGCTTCAGCAGTCTTTTCAATGTCAGGGCGTATTTCCTTGCGCTTTTCCTTCTTCCTATCCATTAAAAAAGCTTTCTCACTAATGGATTTATTAATTTGTTCTCCAGCTCCTATCATATCTGGATTTATTTGTTGCTTTAGAGTATCGGTTTGTCGATGTTTTTCCATTCTAAAAGCTTTCTCTGAAACTGAAGGTTTAATTTTCTCAGATATTTCTCTTACATCAGGTTTAATTTCAGACTTTTTAATTTCCATATCTCTTTTTCTATTTGCCATGAAAGCTTTTTCATTAATTAGTTTGGAGATTTTTTCACCCTTCTCTTCTATATTTGGATTTAAATCTCTTCGCATTGCGTCAGCTTCCCTTTGTTTTGCTATTCGAAAAGCTTTCTCAGATAGGGAAGACTCTATTGCTGCCACAGCTTTTTCCTTTTCAGGTTTTAATTCTTTTCGAGAGGAATCGACTTGTCGTTTTAAATCAATTCGGAATGCTTTTTCAGAAACAATTCCTAATATAGCCTCAGCAGCTTTTTCTTTTTCAGGTTTTAATTCCATTTTATGTGAGTCAAGCTCTCTTTTTTTATCAATCATAAAAGCTTTTTGTTCCACGGAAGGTTTAATAGCTTTAACCGTTTTTTCAATATCTGGTTTTATTTCTGATCTTTGAATATCCTTTTCACGACGCTTTTCCTGCATGAAACTTTTTTCAGTAATTAATCTCGAAATTTGATCTTTACTCGCTTCAAAAGAATCTTTTCTTTCCTCCTCAATTTTTTTTAGATATTCATTCATTTCTTGTTTTGAAGAAAGCTGGAGGTTTTTTAGAATTTCTTTTTGTTTTTCTATTTCATCAGGCGTTAGTTTTTCATCCACAATAATCACAATTGTAAAATCAATAAATTATTCTTAATATTATTAACCAAATTTTAATATAAGAATTTTTAGATAAAGTTTAGAAAAATAAAAAAATAATTATAAACCTAAGAAAATGATAATAAATTTAATTGTTTTATAATGGTACCGGCTCACAAGAACCATTATCTATGGATTCCATTAAGCTTAACATAGTAAGCTTCATGGAGAACATTTCGATCGCTTCTATTTTAAGCATTTTATAAGATTCTGAATTTTGTGATAATTTATATACTTTAATAATTCGATTAAGCTCTTCTAACAATTTATCTTGTAATGCATCTTGTTGTTCTAGATTGAGTGCTTGCTGATTCAACCAAATATCAATTTCCTTCTTAATTTCAAGCGCGATCTTATCATTTAAAGCATAAACCACTTCGACTTCCTCAATCTTGGCCATTTTATCGATATGAACATCATCTGAATACATCGGTTTAAGTAATAACCCAAGATTAATAATTAAAGGTTGAATTCCAAGTTTTTCAAAGGAACTTGTTAATAAATTTAATACTTGGTCTTTTTGACCAATTTGAGCATAATCTAAATATTCTTGAACAAATCTCATTAATGTATTTTTAATCAATAATTCATTAAAATCATTGAGTGACTCCATTTTAATTTCAAGTGTTTTAACAATGCAATTATAAACCGATTTCATAAATGCGTTATTATCCTTAAAAATAGTGAAATAGCGAATAAAAATTAGGATTTTCTCTAAAATCTTGATTTGTTCCTCTGACTTAAAATTATTATCTATAACATATTTTAAGTCAAATTGTTTTTCATTCATAGATAAGAAGTCTCTTATCTCGAAATACATAATATCAAAACTCATCATTAAAATTAAAGGTAATTTGTATTTTTAAAGTTTATTGTAAAATCTAGGAGAATTAATGATTTATTACTATATTCAAAATTAATTGGCTTGTGTCATTTTTCACTAATTCTTAATTATTAATAGATTAAAATCAAAAATTTCTAATTTTAAAAAAAATATCTCAATATGAGAATAAGAATTATAGAAATAAGCTTTAGAGTTGAAAAAATTAAATGAATTCAATGCGAATGATTATTAAATACTGGTTAAAATCAAAAAAAGAGTTTTATATTACTATTGCGTTAATAACTATTTCTACAATCTTTTCATTAATGGTTCCAATTTTCATTGGGAGACTTGTTGGTGGATTAAATCCAAATAACAGTAATCAGTTGAATGCAATAGATTTATTGATTATTTTTATTCTTATTGTGTTTTTTACTTTTTTAACTTTCGTTATAGGACGTGCAGGAAACCTGAAAGGTTCAATAGTTGCGTCCGCAGCTATATATTATTTACGGGCTGATATCCATAATGCAATTTACCGACAATCTTTTTCCTATTTTGATAAAACAGAAACAGGACAATTAATTGCTAGAGCAACTAGTGATATAGAAGAAACTCAAATGATATTTGGATTTGGATTAATGATGGGAGCGTATGGGATTATTCAATTTACGGGAATTATAATTTCCTCATTTTTCCTTAATGGACAATTAGCCTTGATTTTTGTGATAATGATCCCAATTTCATTAATTACTTCTGTAATTCTTGCGAAAAAATTAAAACCCATTTTTAAGGAAACTCGTGAAAGTTTTGGTAATTTAACTAATACAATACGAGAAAACATCATAGGGGCTCAAGTTGTACGAATGTTCAGCAATCAAAAAAAGGAACGCAAGAAATTTGCTGAAAATAACACTCGTTTTTATAATGCCAGCGTCCGAACATCAAAGATTAATTCCCTTACAATGCCATTTAATTTTATAATACTTGGGTTGATGGTAATTTTAATATTATATTTTGGAGGAAATTTAGTTCTTGAGGGATCAATATCTTTGGAAACTTTAATAACGGCTCAATCTTATGCTGGTTTGACAATGTTTCCATTAGTAATGCTTGGTCAAATGATGTTAATGTACGTGCAAGCTGATGCAGCTTTAAGGCGTGTTAGTGAGGTTTTAGAATCGACTCCAGATGTTAAAGATGTACCAGATGCCATCTCAATCGAGTATATAAAGGGTAATGTGAAATTCGAAAATGTTTCTTTTGGTTATACTTCGGAAAATCGTATTCTCAAAAATATCTCATTTGAAGTAGCTGCTGGAAAAAAATTGGCGATACTAGGAACAACCGGTTCAGGAAAATCAACAATAATAAATCTATTACCCCGTTTTTATGATATTAATGATGGAATTATAAAAATAGATGATATTAATATCCGCAATTATTTGTTAAAAGATCTGAGAAGAAATATTGGGATTGTCTCTCAAGAAACATATCTATTTGATAAAAATATAAAAGATAATATTGCCTTTGGGAAGCAAAATGCAAAAATGGAAGAGATCATTGAGGCTGCAGAAATAGCACAATTACACGAGTTTATAAAAACATTACCGGAAGGTTACGAAACAAGAATAGGAGAAAGAGGAACTAGATTATCTGGAGGCCAAAAGCAACGTCTCTCGATAGCAAGAGCTCTTATAATTAAACCTAAAATCCTAATTTTTGATGACTCTACTAGTTCTGTTGATGTTGAAACTGAATTTAAAATTCAAACAGCTTTAGAAAAAATTATGAAAGGTATCACGACTTTCATTATTACGCAACGGCTCTCCACAATACGCAACGCTGATTTGATATTAGTTTTAGATCAAGGAAGAGTAGTAGGTTTTGGACATCATGATCAACTAATCAAATCTAATTCTCTATACATACAAATTTATGAAACCTTATATCAAAAGCAAAAGCTTAAATCTTCTACAAAAAAAAACAAGGGGGAGAATTAAGAAATGAGTAAAAATAAAGAAGAAGATGTTGAAATAAGGGCGCCTACTGCTACGGGGCGCCAAGGTCCCATGCTGGTTAAAGAAGATGGGGTAAAATTAGATCATCCTCGAAAAGACCTATGGAAATTTCTCTTCTCTTATCTTTTACCTCATAAAAGAAAATTATATTTCTATTTAATTTTATTATTAGCGGGGACAGCAATTATGTCTTTTATCCCCATAATGGTTGCAAATATCATTGATAATGGAATAGTAGCAGGGAATTATCAATATGTCTTCTTAATGACTTATCTCTTTTTTATTTTAATGTTATTTATGGGCGTTTCCAATTATATCGCCACTTATGGGATTGGAAAAGCATCACAAAATGTTGTTTTTAAAATAAGGAAAGACATTTTCTCTAAACTACAAGATATGTCGTTAGCCTATTTTGATACTAGACCCTCAGGAGATATTATATCAATAGCTACAAATGATGTTGATCAATTAAATCAATTAGTTGGGGGTCAATTTACACTAATTATTACTAGTATAGTATCAATCTCTTTGACCATTGTTTTCATGTACATCCTTAATCCCCTATTAGCTACATTAAGTTTAGTTGTATTTCCTATTTTCTTAACAATGTTAAAGCTATTTAAAAAGAAAATCACGGGAGCTTTCAAGGAAACTAGAAAAAGTATTAGTAAAGTTACCTCCTCCATACAAGAAAATATAGCCGGAGCAAAAGAAATTCAAGCATATGGTCAAGAAGACAAAGCAACATCTGAGTTTGATGAAGCCAACAAGCAAAATTATGAGATGATGCTAAGAATAAGACAAGTAATTTCTACTTTCTTTCCACTTGTAGCATTTGTTTCTACCTTAATAACAGTGAGCATCTTGACAATTGGGGGATTCGCAGTATTAGGAAATGTTTCAATTTTAGGAATAACAATTACAGTTGGGGTTCTCAGTGCTTTTATAATAATATTATCTCAATTTTTTCGCCCTTTTATGACTTTAATGCAAATTCAACAAATTATAGAATCCGCTTTAGCCGCAACTGATAGGATTCTATCTTTACTAGAAGAAGGCGTGGAAATTCCTGATCCTGAAAATCCTGAAAAATTAATTGATATTAAAGGAGAAATTCAGTTTAATGATGTAAGTTTTGGATATAATGTTGATGATGATAATGGAGATGGAAAAAAATCTCTTAAACCTGCTGTTCCTCCGATGATGGCACAGAATCCAATGATGAAAAGAATTATTGAAACGATAAAAACATATCCAGAGCCATATTCCTCATTTATGTTGAAATATTCAATGATAATGCCCCAAGAGATTAGTAACAAATTATTTATGGAATTAATGAATGTTAAACCCTCTCAAGTTCCTAAAATAATTGATAAAGTCTTGGCTGAATTTCAATATGCTGTACCAAAAACCAAAATGGCCAAAAAGCATCCTGAATATAAAACTAGGTTCCGGGGAAAACCTTCTATGCCAGGTAATCCAAGAATGATTATGATGATGGCAAAAGGTTTGGAAATGTCATTGAGTAATAAACCCGGTCTACAATCTGGAGGGGAGATGGGTGGTGGAGTAATGGGAAGCATTCCAAGTATAGAACCTAAAGAACTTGCCCGCATGTTAATAAGCATGAAAGTACCTCCAGAAGTCTTTGATGATTTTCCAAAAGTGGTTAGGGAATATATTAACGATCAAAAGAAATTGATGGAACATGAACTATCAAGTGGATATGTATTAGAGAATGTTGATTTTAATATCCCTACTGGAACAACCTTAGCTATTGTTGGCGAAACGGGAGCTGGTAAAACAACAATGATAAAATTGATCTCTCGTTTTTATGACATAAATAAGGGTTCAATTTCAATTGACGGGTTAGATATTCGGAAAGTTCTTAAAAAGGAATTAAGGGATTTAATCGGATTAGTCCCGCAAGATGCATTCATTTTCACGGGAACAATTAAAGAAAATCTACTATATGCTTTTGAGGATATTACTCCCGAGATTGAAGAAAAAATGATTCAAATCTCTAAATTTCTAGGATTACATAATTTCATAGAAACACTCCATAAAAAATATGAGATGAAATTAAAGGAGAATGGCTCTAATATCTCTATAGGACAGAGACAATTGATTGCTTTTGCACGTGCGTTAATAACCAATCCAAAGATTTTAATATTAGACGAGGCTAGCAGCTCGGTCGATCCTTTTTCAGAGCGTTTAATCCAACAAGGTCTGGAAAAGTCATCGCAAGACCGCACGACTATTATCATAGCCCATAGATTATCAACTATCCGAAACGCAGATAGAATTATTGTACTAGACAATCATAAAATCGTAGAAGAAGGGAATCATGAAGAATTAATTAATAAGAACGGAAAATATGCAGAATTAATTAAATATTCACAGTTTAACAAATAAAATATTCTAAGAATAATATACTATGCAATAAATTGATTAATAATAAAAAATTGAGATATTTATGCCCTTCATAGAATTAGATGACAAGAAGATTTATTATCAGAGCAAGCTAGTTGATAATGATCGAGCATTGATTTTTATTCATGGAGCTGGAGAAAATCTAAATATATGGGAAAATCAGTTTAAGGTGGAGATAAACTATAACCTAATCGCAATAGATTTACCTTCACATGGAAAGTCCGATAATTTTTCAAAACTTTCTCTTGATTTATATATTAGTTCCATAAAAGCACTTCTTGAAAAGTTAAATTTCAATAAAATTGTACTATGCGGTCATTCAATGGGAGGTGCAATCGCACAATCTTATTATCTTAAATTTCCAGATGAGATCAATGCCCTTATTTTATGTGCTACGGGATCGCACTTAAAAACTAATCCTTTAATTTTTAAATTTATTAAAGAAAATTATCAAAAATTTTTAGATGTTATTCCACCAATGGTCTTTCATAGAAACACTTCAAATGAAATCGTTCAAAATTGGCTAAAAGAACTTGATCCCGAAATAATATATGATGATTTTAAAATATGTGATAAATTTGATACTTTTAATCAAACAAGTTTAATTGATGTTCCAAGCTTAATAATATGTGGAAAATCTGACCGTTTAACTCCTTTAAAGTATTCAGAATATCTTCATGAAAAAATCAAAAATTCTGAACTCACTATTATTCAGAATGCTGGACATGGTGTCATGATGGAAAAACCAGATGAAGTTAATAAAGCAATAGAAGATTTTTGTGAAAAAAACTACTAAAAAAAATAAACTTTTAAACTTTTGATGATAATTCTTCATTTATGAATTTAGACGATTATAAAAATCTCTTTTTGGAAGGAAAAAAAAGTCAAACTCCAATAGAGGGAATCTGTGGTAGAATATTAAGGGGAAAATCACCTGAAGATTTTGAAACTCTTACTGATGATCCGGACAGAAAAATCATAATGTTAATGGGGGGAGATGGTTTAGAGAAAATATTAGGTAAAACGGGCTATGAAACACTTATTGATATTGGTTACATGTTAGATTACATTGAGTATAAAGTTAAAAGTGGATTTAATTTTAAAATAGTCATATTTAATGAAGGAGAATTAGCTAAACTTGCAACCTGGGAAAATTTAATTAATTTGGTTTCTGAAATATATCCAGATGTGAAAGAAAAGATAGAGGCTAAAAAAGACCAATTGAAAAATAC
>JAEOTJ010000321.1 GCA_016839905.1 Promethearchaeota archaeon
AATTTTTAATATTAATATCTCATTAAGGTGACTGTCCAAAATCACATATGAAAGAGGTTTCCCCCCTTAGACACAATAAAAAAAGCTAATTATTAACAAGAAGACTTTTAATGGGATAGATAATCAATACAAGTTCTAAAAATTATAAAAAAAAAAAAATGATTACTCGTGTGAGCGAGTAACCAAAGACTATAATTTAAGGTTGTCCCAGCATCCTACCTTCCTTTTTTTATTTCCCTTTCTTTACCAATATTATTTTTTAAAGAAGGATTGAATTTCAACGATCATTAATTATAGATCATCTTTATAAACCCCGTTAAAAATTTTTTACTGCTTCCACCTTTAACAATCACATTAAATTTCATTTCCTTCAGTAAAATTTCCTTGTAGTATTTAAACAAATAGTTCAAAAATACTTTGAACTTCATAGAATTTTTATTTAAATATAACTAAAATATTATAATTTAAAATTCAAAAATAAAATCATAAGGTGTGCATTTAAAAATGATTGGTGCAAAAGAGATTCAGGAGGATATTGGTTTTTTGCAGGCTTTGAATCCTGGTGAGGATTTAAGGGAGGTAATAATTAATAAATTACTTGGTGATCGTGAGGATTTGATTAGTTCATTATTGGAGGATAATTTTAGGTTTTCAACGCAAGTTAGGACTTGTGAAGATTTAGGTGACTTGATTCAAGAGTACAAGGAACTCTTCCTTGATAAGTGTGAACAGTTATTGGGCATTCATCAGTTGCTATATATCCTTTATAAAACCAATTAAATTTCTTTTTTTTTTATTTTTTTCATACTAGTTAGAAGTTCTGCTTGTATTGGGATTGTTAAAAATGTTAAATCGCCAGAATTCAGATTGTTAATCCTTTATTAGCTTAAAATCTTCAAGTATTATCCATAGTTTTTTTATTTCTTCCTTTTAATTCTTATGCTTGATTTATTTTTTTGAGTTTAATTTAAAAAGACTATTTTTTAATATATTATTAATAAAAGCAATTTTTTCCATTCTTGTATATTAACTCATTACAAGCAATTAAGAAAAAAAGGAGATAAATTAAAATGTATAAAATATTAAACCTTTTATTTATCAACGGATTTAATCCCAAAATAGATTTAGAGATTGAAGATTATCAAGAATTCATAGGAATTGAAATAAGGTTCAATTATTTTTCAGGAAGTTGTATAATAGTTGCCGACTTAAGAAAGAGCCCTACTTTATATAGTATAGATGCTCCTTTCATCCATGAAGATCCTTGTATTGACAAATCAGAAGATTTTCTGATCGAAACGATTGAAAAAAATATAATCTCCAAGAAAAAAAATCCTATTTATATTAGAGATTAGCTAAGTTAATATCCCTATTAACATTTTATACAAATTATTTTATATTTATTTTACTACCTCCCTCCACCTAATCATATTTCATTATATTTCTTAGTGCAATTTGAAGATAGCTTCAAAGCTAGAACCCCTGTTTCAGTCACCTTGATTATTGGTATTATAGGCGTTAAGAGAGGCATCGCTTTTGGATAGATTACTAATTTATCGCACTATAGAGATTTAAATTCTCAATTAAACTACCTTTTCAAACACAAAAATAAAATAACGGTAAAAAAATGACAATTATAGGTCAAGAACAAGAACTTGAAAATGAAAATGACCAAATAATTCACGATTTTATCGCCCTAATAAGTTCAAAGTTTAATAAAATCAAACAAGAATCAAACAATAGCTTCTTAAAATTCCAAGTAAGCAAGAAAGAGACACTTTCTATATCTACTGATAATTTTGATAACACCAGCGATTATAATTTTAGCATTATTTTTAAAAAGGATATCCCCCATATTGAATTATATGGGAATTTAAGTAATTTTAAAAATTCAAAACCATATTCAGCCTCATTAAAAAGTGAAACTTTTCTCAAGAACCTTAAAAAAATACAATTTGTAAATAATAATGTCAATTATCATTTAATGCTTCTTGGCTTAGATCCCAAAGAGAAGTTCATAAAAGGCGATTTGAAAGAATGGGATCGTGTAGATGGACGGATTATCGCAAGAGCCAACTTGAAAGATATGATAAATAGAAAGAAACAATGGATAAGAAAACACCCTCCAAAAGCTCCCCGCTCATACACGTTAAAAGAGTGTGCTAAAGCCAATTGCATCCACTTAATAGACGAGAGATGCACTTTTAATCTCGCCCCCTCTAACAACAATAAAGACTCAAAACTTTCACACGCAACAGGATATTGTTTTGAATACAAATCAAAGGACTCTTTAGAACTGGAAAGAAAACTCAATGATGAAATCACCACACCAATTATTTTAGAGAACTATTCCTTCTTAGTAAAAATAAATCGGGTAGTAAAGAAATTAGCAAACACAATCCCAATAGAATTCAATCATGGTCTAATCAAGCCATTTTTTTCCAGAAAGAAGCTAACCAAATTAATGAGCCTGATTTTCAAAAAATACGATAAGGAAAGAGACATGTATTTAAAGAACATTAAATCCAATAAAGATGAAATAAAAGAAGAATTCCATCTTCTTTTAGAATTAGCATTAGACTATATCAATAGAAAGATCTATAATAAAGCATTCAAAAAAGTAGAAAAAACCTTTAAAGAGGCTCATTCTAATCTTTTTTATGAGATAGAAAACATAATATCCCAAGCAGAATCATTAATTAAGAAAATAGAAAATCAAAACACCTTAATTACACAATTATATGAGTCAGAAGAAAGACAATTCATTTCCTCTTTCTATTCTTTTAGAGAAAATTCTTTAGTCTATTTTCCCTATTCAACCTTCTTAGAGATACCCCAATGGAAAGGAAACAAGACCATAAGTCATATCAATATAGGAAGAATAAAGTCTAATGATAAATGGCACGATATAAAGTTATCCCCTATTGAAGAATTTGCTTACATAAGAAAAAATGAAAGATTACCAATCTTTAAAGTTATTTCTATAAAAAAAGGAAGTGTAATGGTAAAAAATATTTTTAAAAATCAAACTATTAAACTAATTCCTTCAAGAGAATATTACGCATATAATTTATTCGTGCCAAGATCCTCCCCCAAACCAAAAAGAAAAGTAGTTATAAAACAAATTGACCTAAACTCTTTTCTCTAATAATAAAAAAATAGGATGTGATAAAAAAAATGTCAGCTAAAAATGATATAATTTTTGAAAACAGAGCATGGGAACAGCCAAAAAACCCAAGATTACATTTATCAAAATCCATCAGTAAAAAATTTGACAGATTTATTTAATAATACTTCTTCCAAATCTTTATCGAGAAATTTAGAATGTACTTGTGGCATCTGTAACCAGCCAGTTCTCTTTTTTTTCGCCATATAATTAACACT
>JAEOTJ010000322.1 GCA_016839905.1 Promethearchaeota archaeon
AATTATAAATCGCACGGAAATTATTTTTAAACAAATAAATACTGTCAATTTTAGAAATATCGATTTTCAAGATGAAAATTTAATCGTTAAAATTAAGGAATTATATGGAATCTTAAGAAATGTTAATGGAATTGAGCAGACAGGAGCAACAAAAATTATGGCTCTTAGGAATCCTGATTTGTTTATTATGTGGGATACTAAAATAAGAGCAAAATATAACATTAATAATAAGGGATCTGCTGAAGATTATCTTCAATTCTTAAGGAAAATGAAAGAACTTTTTGGACATTTAAAATGGTCTTCGGAAAAGAAAACTTTTGCTAAAGCTATTGATGAGTATAATTATCATATTGCTCATTCTGAAGATAAATCACATTAAATACAGCAACAAATTTAAAGACTATGAAAAAATTTCAAAATACAGAGGAATATTTTCGAATCCAATCTATAAACGCTTTCACGGAGGGCACGCATTCTTTCGTGTGAATTATATGATTCATGGTCGTTCTAATACCCTCCCAGGAACCGCCCCGTTCTAAACGCTCGTATAACACGAAAGCAATTATGTCGATGCCATAGCGAGTGTTTTTCAGTTTTCCAAAGTATTTTGAAACGATTTTCTTACAGTGCGGGCATTTATAGCGATATATAACGTGTTCCGTATACACTAACCGAATTCCACTTTTTAACTTCTCAAAATCTCGAAGATAATGGTCGTAATGGTCAATCGGTATGACATTTTTAAGTGTTCCCTTACATTTAGGACAAGAATCCAAATGTCAATGTAGAGTATAGTCTATCTCTTTTGGGTCGGGATTTTTCAAGCCGCCACCCTTAACACCCTTCGGCTTGCCTGTTCTTTTATTCCTGGAAGTATTTGAAACATCCCGATGCTTACCGACATCTGACCGTTGTTTTCTCTTTTTCTTGACAGTTTCCTGCAGGCGTTTATTCTCTTTTCGATATTTTTCGAGATTAACTTTCAATTTATCTTTACCCGATTTAATTTTTAGAAGTTCTTCCTTAAGATGTAGGTTTTCTGAGTCTTTAGCTTGTAATTGGACTTCATGACCCTTAATTGCTTTCTTATATTTCTTATCTTTTTGTCGGAATGTGTGGCACAAGAACATTAATATTAGGACGAAGAGAAATGAGAATAAGAGCCATAAACCCATGCTATAACGAATTAACTAGAAGATATAAATGTTATGGTTTTGAGATAATAGTTAAGGATCAAAAAACTAAATATTTACAAAATTTTATTAAGTCTATGAATTCTACTTATTTCTCAAACCAATTGTTTTGTAGTAGAAGTCCATTTAATCCCACCAAAATTACTGAGATTCTATGGACTAGCACATATAATGAAAATTATGGTTCTAGTTGGTATCAACGAGTACTAAGAGAAAGACTACAAGAAGCTGCGGAGTGGTTATGGTTATTGAATAATCGTATGGCGCCTGAAGGGAGACCTCCTGAATGTAGATATTGTACGCTCATAATCTTAAAAGAAGATGCAAGAATTTTACCAATCTATTCGGCAAATGATTATGATGATGATTTATTTGACCCTAAGAATTATGAGAAATATAAGGAGAATTATGATGCCATATATTTAACTAATAAAGGTCTCATTGATTGTAGATTAAAAGGTCATAAATTTGGGGGTAGGGATGCTGAATCAACATTGATAATTAATACGAACATAATAATTGACCACAGAGAAATTCCATTTAATAGTAAGTGGGATAATCTTCAAGAAATAGAGATTTACCAACCATTAATAGATGATTGGTTGCCAAAGCTTAATGAAGAAATCTTAAAAAAGCTTGGTAATGTTAAAGATATTAGTTTTCCATACGATCACAGGATACTTGGTTTTCTAGAGCAATTTTTCAAAGAGAATACCTCATTTAAGGAGTGTTGGGCACAATTTGAAAGTAGTTTTGATACATTATATAATTTCATTTTTAGAAAAATCCAAAGTTAAAACTCTTTTTGATAATCAAGAGAAAGTTAATTATTACAAGGTGTTAAGCGGTAACTTATTTGAATCAGAGTGTTGATATTTAATAAAAATAATCTATAACCCAGATTAAAATAAGACTTAATAATGCTAAATTTAAGCTATGTAACACTACATCAAATCTTAATTTACTTTTAAAGCTTTTAAAAAGAGGACTTGTCTTTATCCTAGCGTATTTTATATCTTTTTTACCACTAAAATCTTTTAGTGCCTTAATAGATTCTATTAATTCATATATTCTCTTATAAAAGAGATAAATAAAAAATAATATAGAAATGAAAAACAAATTAAAAAATAAAGTTAAAAATATAAGCCCATAATTGAATAAATGAATTCCAAAATAAGCATATCCCATAATCTTTTTCCTTTGCCTGAATAATTCTTTTGGAGTTTTTGCTCCTTGAATCTTTGTCTGAATTTTTACGGAGTTTAGAAATAAATCCATTAACAATATAAGACTCAAGAATAAAAAGAAAATACTTGCATCAAGTAAAATATCTCGATCTTGGATAAAAGCAAGTAGTAGCACTATCATAGAGAACGAAGCTGCCATTAAAGCACCTATTATCGTTCTCATTGGTTCAAAATCATATGATTTCTTCTCCTGCTCTAATATTAATGCTTCTAATTGTTCCTTAGTCATCATAAATTTTGAAAGATCATATATTATTTTAATTTAAGATTTAAACTTGACAATTTTAAGGTTTGTATAGATTATGGGAATTTAAAATTATGTTGCTGATATATTAATATACAATTAAAAACTGATTTAATGTGGAAAATTTCTAAAATTTTTTATAACCTTTTTTCCCAAGTATTTGGGGAGGACACCACGGTAGAAGGAGACGTCAATTATTAGGGATAATAAGGAAAAAAATAAATTTCTGTTCGTTTTATTGAATGATAAAACAGAAAAGTAATTTAACTAATTAAAAATGAAAATTGT
>JAEOTJ010000074.1 GCA_016839905.1 Promethearchaeota archaeon
AAACCTTCCGCAGAAAAAGTACCATTATGGGTTTTACTAATATGCTCTGAAATTCTTGATATCGTTGCTATAATCTTAATAATCATAGGAGTTGAAGATGTTTGGCAATCTCACAGTCTTATAATGGCTCTCGTTTATACAGGGGGTGCAATGGGTGTTGCTGGCATAATATGGAAAAATCCTAGAATAAGTCTTGTGATAGGTCTTGTTGTTATGAGTCATTGGATCTTAGATGTTCTTGCATGGCCAATGACATTTTTATTTCCTTATTCTGATACAAGATTACCGATTTTTTTCGATGAATCATTAGTTGTAGGATTTGGTATTAGTAGTACTTTAATCGGCACGCTAATTATGGAACTTGGACCAAATATTATAGGTGGATACATTTATTACCGATATAGAAAAAGAGTTAAGAATGAAATTGAATAGTATTTTTTTAGCTTCCTTATATTTCTATAGAAAAATTTTATTTATTGCTTCTATATATACAATTAAGTGAATTTGTTATTCAGGAAAGCAAACTTTAATGATTATTATCTTAATAATTAACTATATGAGGGAAAAATTAATTTCTTAAGTCAAGAGTTGTTATAATAATCAGGATTTATGAATACCGCGCATTTAAGGAGGAGTTATATATAATAGAATTGATAGTATTAAAATAAAGTAATGAACCAATTATTATAATATTAAATGAATAAGAAAATTTTAGTAGTTATCATTATTCTCGGTGTGATAGGAGCCTCTTTCATATAATATTAGTACTAAAGACTGAATTGTTAAAAATTTTTTAAAATTCAATTTATCTTTTATCTTTAGGAGAAATTTTCTCTTTGGAAGATATCATAGATTTTTGATCCAATTTTAGATTTTTATTGTATTTTTTTATCTCTTTTTCCATATATTCGAGTTTTTGTTTCAAATTACTATTTATTAATTTGAGAGAAATTATTGTAAATATCCCTAAACCTATGATAATAGCACTAAAAAGTATTATACTCATTATTAGTAATTCCTCAGATATCGGAGAGTTAATTATAGTATCTCCTTCTCCACCTCCACTACCATCATCTTTAGCTATAGGAATGATAGTCATATAAGCTTGTTTAGAATTATCAATTTCACATTTTTGTCTTAAATTACCATCCTTTGAACTATAAGTCTCGTTTATTAAATTATCGGGATCAATTTCAAGATTTATTATATACGCTCCTGAATTTGATATAGGAGAACACTCTATTATAATATATTTTGAATCTTCAGCATCGATATTAAATGGAGAAGCAATATTATCATATAGAGTTATACCTAAGGTCTCACATTCAATAACGACTATAACTCCTTCTGCTTTCCAAATTCCATTATTGATTATTGTAAAATCTACAACAAATGATAATCCTTCATAAACATCACTTAAACTAAAGTTCGCGACATTCAAGTTCGGCATTGGATACCACCATTCATTTAGAGGATTTGTACTCATCATTAGTTCGAGATCATCATTAAAAGAATCTCCATCAGTATCCTCATTAGTCGCATTGGTTATATATCCTGAAGTACCGTTAATTTCATCTCCATCGAATAAATTGTCACCATCAGTATCCTCATTAGTTGCATTGGTTATATATCCTAAAGTGCCCTTAATTTCATCTCCATCTAATAAATTGTCACCATCCGTGTCCGGATTTAGTGGTGATGTAGAATTCCCATATTCGTAATCGTCACGAAGATTATCATTATCTGTATCCGCATTAGTCGCATTGGTAATGTATCCTAAAGTGCCCTTTATTTCATCTCCATCTAATAAATTGTCACCATCCGTGTCCGGATTTAGTGGTGATGTAGAATTCCCATATTCGTAATCGTCACGAAGATTATCATTATCTGTATCCGCATTAGTCGCATTGGTTATGTTTCCAGACGTTCCTAATATCTCGTCAATATCCCAAATGGTGTCAAAATCAGTATCTACTTCGAGAGGATTTGTGAAGTTTCCATACTCGAAATCATCTCGGACTCCATCTAAATCCGTATCTGGATTTGTTACATTAGTTCTATAACCATCTATTCCTAATATATATTCTTCATAATTTAATAAATTATCTCCGTCCGTATCAAGATAAATCCAATACTTTAATGGTTTAGTATCATTTGCACTCGTACTTCCAGAGATTGTATAGTTAACATCACCAATTCCATCTTTTGGATTGCTATCACTCCCAGCATAATCATCCCAATAATTTCCTGCATATCTATCATCCCATATATTATTACCATCATCTTTAGCATTTATATCATTATTACTAAAGTAATTATAATAAATATTATTAAAACCTGAGGAGCTATCGAGCATTATACCATATTCTCCTCGACTACCATTATTATTGCAAAGTTTATTCCTTATAATTAAATTCTGAGTAGAACTTGAAAAATACATCCCATAACCAACATTATTTGCACCTCCAGAACCGCCGCCAGATCCACCATTACCACCACTCCCTCCTGTATTATTTATAAAGATATTATCATGTATTATATTATTAGATGAGCTGACAATGTAGGCGCTCGTTCCTATGCCACCTTGTCCCCCATTAGCTTCTTGACCACCTGTTCCACCCATTCCACCGGTGGCTTGTGTAATAGTATTATTAAAAAGAGTGTTATTATCTGAGTAAATAAGATAATTACTTGCTCCAATACCACCTTGTCCCCCATTATCTTCTTGAGCACCTGTTCCACCCATTCCACCGATGGTTTGTGTAATAGTATTATTAAAAAGAGTGTTGTTATCTGAGTAAATAAGATAATTTCCTGTTCCCATACCACCTTGTCCCCCATTTCCGGCATTATAAGTATTACCACCTTTCCCTCCTGTGACTAATGTAACTATATTATTAAAAAGAGTGTTGTTATCTGAGTAAATAAGATAATTTCCTGTTCCCATACCTCCTTTTCCCCCTCTTGGGAGACCAGCAGAACCACCTCCCCCTCCTGTGGCTAAATTAACTATATTATTAAAAAGAGTGTTATTAAATGAGCTAATAAGATAATTTCCTATTCCCATACCACCTTTACCCCCATATCCAGGATTTCCACCATTACCACCTCCTCCTCCTGTGGCTAATGTAACTATATTATTAAAAAGAGTGTTGTTATCTGAGTAAATAAGATAATTTCCTGTTCCCATGCCACCTTGTCCCCCATTACCATGTGATCCACCCGTTCCACCTATTCCACCGGTGGTTTGCGTAATGGTATTATTAAAAAGAGTGTTGTTATCTGAGTAAATAAGATAATTACCTGCTCCAATGCCACCTTGTCCCCCATTAGCATCGTAACCGCCTGTTCCACCCCTTCCGCCTGCGACGCCTGTTAAAGTATTATTTTCTAAAGTATTATTATATGAGTTGGCTAAATAGATGCCTGCTCCTAAACCTCCAATACCTCCTGCTATATTAAGGTCTCCTGTAGTCCCTTTTCCTCCCGTTACATTGGTAATATTATTGTTCTCTAAGGTGTTATTAGCAGAATTTATGAGGTAGATACCTGCTGTCATTCCACCATCATTTCCTATACCTGTTCCATCTCTACCATTGAGATTTGAGATTTTTAAGTTTACGAGACTTGCATTATAAGTATTATTTAAATAGATTCCAAATTCAGAATTAAATAAGGTACAATTTTCAATGCGAACATAGACATTAGAATTTTCAATTAATAGGCCAATTTCATAACCGCTTCCATTAATTATTTCATCTTGAATTAAGTAAGGATCTGAAAAATTACCTGAACCGGTACAAATTCCCGCAATTTTTGCATCTGACCAATTATTATCAATATGGATTAGAGCATATTCTGCGCTTATCTTAATTATTATGGTTTCCTCTTCTGAATCGCTAATTGAATTGTTATATTTAGTGCTAGTGATATTAGTACCTATATAGATGAAAAAAAATAAGCTTATGATGAGTAAAAATATCTTAATTTTTAATTTTTCTTTCATAATTTTCACAACAAGGATTCCCTTTTCTCAATTTAGATTTTAGAAAATGTAAACATTAATAATAAATTGTCTATAATATATAAAGAATATTAGGTATTATTAAGATTTAAAAATCATTTTTAGATATGCGTGGATATGAGATTGTAGATATAGATTTTAAATAAATATTCTTTTCACAGAAATATCTTATAGAAATGGTGAGATAAAAAAGTAAATTTCAAATGATAAGATTATAATACATATTTAGTATGGAATATTACTACCTCAATATTCCTGTCAATTAAATCTCACGGGAGTTTATTTTTATATAGAAACGCTCCGTTCTCATCACTGAAAGGCTAGAAAAAAATTAAAGAGTGCTAGTAAAAAGTGATTTAAGTGCCATTAAAATGTGACTTTAACAAAATTTACTAATAATCAAGTTTGATTCTTTTAATAACTCTTCTTTTACTTTATTTTCCATATTATAGCCTTCTTTATATACCAATCTATTAATTCCAGCATTAATTAATAATTTCAGGCAGTTCATGCATGGAAAAGTCGTGCTATATAATGTCGTATTCCCCATTATTGAGGTTCCATGAATTGCTGCTTGAATAACGCAATTTATCTCTGCATGGACACCCCGGCATAACTCAGGTTTTTCCCCGCTTTGAAGATTTTTTCTGACACAGGTTTCTGAAGTACAATGCTTAAATCCAGATGGAGCACCATTATATCCCGTGGAAATTATATGAGAACCTTTTACAAGTACAGCTCCAACTTTTCGCTTAATACAAGTCGAACGTTGAGAGATAACACCTGCGATTTTCATGAAATAATCATCTTTAGAAATTCTATCATCATCTTTAGAATTCATAAAACATCAATAAATTTTAGAGAATTTTACATTTAAACTAATAAAAAATATTATTGTAATAATAAAAAAGAATTGAAAATTAAACTTTAAATTTAATTATAAATCTGACAATAATAATTAAATTTAAGAAAGTAGAAGATTAATTATAAAGTAATTCAATTAATATCATTAAAAAAAATTTGTAGATGTGATTATTATAGGAAAGAATTTTAAAGTACCCTGGGCCTCTTGGCGTGATCCAGAGAATAGAGAATTTGAGTTGCCCGATTTATGGGAAGTTTCGGAAGGAAGAATGAATAATACAGAAGAGATATCTGATGATGAAATAAAAAAGGCGTTTAAAACCCCTATTGGAACTTCAAAATTATCTGAATTGGCTCAAGGTAAGGAAAAAGTGGTAATTGTCATGGATGATATGTCTCGTCCAACACCAATCTACAGAGTAATCCCGTATATACTTGAGGAATTACACGCAAGTGGGATAATGAAAGAAAAAATAACCATAATTGGGGCTATTGGCGCTCATCGGCCATTGAATAGAAATGATTACATTTTAAAATTAGGAGAAGATGTAGTTGAAAACTACAACATTGAAAATCATCATCCTTATGAGAATTTAATTGTTATAGGAGAGACTAAAATGGGAACTCCTATTCATGTCAATAAAAATTATTACGAAGCAGATTTAAAAATTGCGATAAGTGGGGTTATTCCACATCCTTTGGCAGGATATGGAGGCGGTGCAAAAATTGTTTTACCAGGAGTATGTGGAATAGAAACATTAAATGGTAATCATAGTCTTGGAATGAAAAGTGGTGTTGGAGCGGGAATAGGAAGGTTAACTCCAATCAGAGAAGATATTGAGGATGCTACCGAGAGAGTTGGTTTAGATTTTAGTATAAACATAATTCTCACGGAAAACGGTGGAATTGGAGGAATTTTTGCAGGAAATTACATTGAATCCCATAGAAAAGCAATGGAATTAGGAGATAAGGTTTATAATACTGAGGTCACTTTAGATAATGATATTGCTTTCATTAATTTATTCCCAGAAGACACTGAATTAACTCAGGGTATGCATAAAGCTTTCAATTTCCTAATGGCAGCACCTGCTAAAATGGTAAAGAGATATGGTACGATTGTTATAATGTCGGATTGTTATGAAGGGCGCGGTTATCATAGCTTAATTGCAGAAAGAGGTGCCAAATTATATTCTCCGATTAATCAACAAATCATCTGGAAAGCTTTTGTTAGAAAGAGAAAGGTATACTTTTTTTCTGAAAATTTATCAAAGTCAGACATTGATTATATCTATGGGAAAGATGCAGTTTTGTTATTTAAAAAATGGGATGACCTAATTAAAAAATTAAGAGAGGATTATGAAGATCCTATAAAAGCAATAATTATTCCTACAAGCATCCAATTAAGTAAATAATTAAAGGAAGGTTTAAAGTAATTTAATCTCAATTAAAATAGAATTAATAAGACTTTTTTACTTTAATTAATTGAGAATGAAAAAAGTAGAATTACTCGCTCCAGCTAAAAATTTTAAAGCAATAAAAGCAGCATCGGAAAATGCTGATGCTATATACTTCGGTATTAAAAATTTCAACATGCGGATGCGTTCAGAAAACTTTTCCTTAAATGAACTTGATAAAGTAAGTGATTTCTGCCAAAAAAATGACTTAAAAACATATTTAGCAACAAATATACTTGTCTATGATAATGAACTAGAGCAATTGCGAGAAATTATTGAAAACGCTAAAGAAAGTGGTATTGATGCCGTTATAATCCACGATTTTGCGGCAATCCAAATTGCTAAAGAAATTAAAATACCTTTTCACTTATCTACTCAATGTAATATATCTAATTCTTTATCAGCAAGATTTTTTGAAGAATTAGGAGCAAGTAGGCTTATTTTAGCACGAGAATTATCGCTTGAAAAGATTAAGGAAATTAAAAGAAATTTAACGAAGGCGGAGATAGAAGTATTTATTCACGGGGCAATGTGTACATCAATAAGTGGGAGGTGTTATTTTTCTCAAGATATTTGTGGAACAGAGGAAAAATCTGCCAATAGAGGAAATTGCATCCAACCTTGCAGAAGAAGATGGTGGGTTAAGGAAGAATCTGGAGCAGAATATATTTATGATGGAGTAAGATTCATAAATTCAAGAGATTTATGTACAATTGCTTATATCCCCGAATTAATTGAAGCAAACATCGATGCATTTAAAATAGAAGGTCGCATGCGTCATCCTCATTATGTAGAAATTGTTACTAAAATTTATAGAGAAGCAATTGAAGCTTATTACGATAACTCATTTACAAAAAAGAAAGCAGGTAAGTGGGTTACTGAATTAAAAAAAGTCTATAATCGAGGATTCACACCGGGTTTTTATTTTAAGAGAGTAACTGAAGAAGACCAACAACATAAATCTCCGACTAATTTATCTCATTATAGATATATTTATTTAGGAGATATTTTAAATTATAATCCTATAAAAAAAAAAGCCATTATTACTCTCAATAATGGATATTTATCTGAAAACGATGATATTATCATTATGGGAAAAAATACAGATACTTACATCCATCAAAGAGCGAAGATAATTAATTATGAAGGAGAGGTTGTTACTAAGACTCCCAGGGGGTCAAAGACAAAACCCATTTCAGTTGAATTAAAAATTAATGGTAAAGCAATTGGTAATGGTCAAGATAAAATCTACATTTTCACGGATAAAACATATAAAAAAAAGATTTATTCATTATGAGATTAGATTTTATCCATGCTTAGATTTAATCTAAACTTTTTAATTCCACTTTAATAAAGATTATTTAAGAAAATCTAAGATTGCTTTCATAAAATCAAGCAGATCAATTGTCATTCGAGATGTAATCAAGTTCCCATCAACAACTACTGGAGAGCTTTCATATTTAACTCCAGGTCTCATCATATCATGCCTTATTGCATAATAACTCGTAATTTTACGACCCTCTATTACTCTTGATGAGATTAGGATCCATCCAGCATAAGAAATTGCCGCTACTAATTTACCCTTTTCATTCAATGCCTTGACAAAATCAAGTACTTTTTGTTCTCTTCTTAACTGATCAGAATTCTTGATACCTCCAGGTATCACTACTCCATCGAAATTTTCGATTATTTCCTCATCTATCTCTTCTATTTCCATTTCAGGTGACATTGGATATCCATGTTCTCCTTTAATTATCTTTTTTTCAAGTGATATTAATTGAACATCATAACCAGCTTCCTTTAAGCGATAATAAGGATATAATAATTCCGCATCTTCAAAACCATCAGTAGCTAACAACGCAATTTTCTTGGTTTTTTCTTCCATCATATTCATTTCTCCTTTAGTAGGATATAATAATTATAGATTTATATTATTTTCTTGAGGTGCATTTCTGAGATTATATCAGTAAGGACTTTAAGCATTTCTTCAAGCTCATCAAGCGTAATCTCGCCCATATGACCTATTCGAAATGTTTTATTAGCAAGCGAACCATATCCATTTACGATTCGATAACCTTTTTCTAACATTGTTTTAACCATTACTGCTAAATCTATTTCAAGAGAATTTTTTATGGTTGAAACTGTATTTGATTCATAGCCTTTTTCGGGAAACATTTCTAGGTTCATATCGCGTGCCCATATTCTTGTCCTTTTTCCAAGCTGAGTATGCCTTTCGAATCTTTTTTCAAGTCCTTCATGGTTCAAAATATAATCTAATTGTACAACTAAACCTCGTATTTGAGGAATTGGAGGTGTTGTTGGTGTTTGATATACCTTGTTCTTCTTCAATAATGTTAGAAAATCTAAATAAAATCCCCTATTTTTTACTTGACTTGCTTTTTCGATTGCTTCATTTGATATTGAACAAAGTGCTAACCCAGGAGGTAATGCAAAACACTTTTGAACTGATGCTAGGCATATATCTATTCCTAATTTATCAACTTCAAGTTTAATCCCCCCCATTGAAGATGTCGCATCTACGCAAACTAAAGCACCACTCTCTTTAATTATAGGGATTACTTCATCAAGGGGATTATAAATTCCTGTTGATGTCTCGTTTGACTGAATGCATACTACAGTATATTTATCTTTAGAAAGAGCTTCTTGAGCAACTTCAGGAGTTATTGCTTTTCCCAGTTTTACACCTTCTTTTATGGCACTTTTCCCATTTGCAACTCCTATTTCATACCATCGATCACCAAATGCTCCAATGGATAGGAATAGTGCTTTATCATCCTTACTGATTAAATTGCGGACACAAGCTTCCATTATACCTGTTGCGCTTGATGTGAATATTAAGCATTCATTATTCGTGAATAATATTTTTTTGAGTCCGTCTATGGCTGCCTTATGCATTTCTTCATAGGGCTTTGAACGATGAGTATCATTAGCTAAAGCTAACGCTTTTAAAACCCTTTCAGAGACTTTAACGGGTCCTGGAGTGAATAATTTAAGTTCTGATCCTTTATCTTTATTAAAATGTACTTCAGACATGTATAAATGAATAAATTAAAAAATTAATATTTTACCTATATTTTAACCTAAGAAGTAAGAAAAAGAAAAATTAAAAATCGATATATTTTCCTTCATAGGTATAGTTAAAAATTATCTTTAAATCTTCAGCAACTTAATAAAATTCTGTTTCAATTAGAGTACATGTTCTAACGAGCTCTTGAGCTGCTTTTGGAGCTTTCATGATTTTATTTAAGTCTGCATCTTTATTAATTTGGGCTTGACGAGATAGTAAAGCTCTTATTGGATCTAATTCACTTTTTAGAATCTTAACCCAGTTATCATAACTTGCTTGATAGACATATTCAACTTCTATACCTTCTCCCGTTGGTTTTTCTTCTTTCTTCAAAATCTTATATTCTTCACCTTCAGCAAGAATTTTAACTCCTGTGCATTTACCATGAGATAGCCCAATGTAAATGCTAATCGAATGATCCAAGTTACCACTAGCATTAATTTGAAATAAAAAATTACCTTCCCACCAGGATGCAGCTTCTGCATAAGCTTCATTTTTATTGAGTTCTTCCATATATTGTTCAGCCCATTCCAGAGTTCCAAATTTTGGCATACTAATCTCCGTTCTAATTAAATATTAATATATAAATCATTTTTTATAGGTTTGTTAAGAATGAATATTTAATAAAGAATTCTGATATTAGAAGAGGATCTTAATATTATTTACCCCCCATGAACGGGAGGAAATATAGATATTTCATTACCATTTTCAAGTTTAGTTTCCAATCCCGATAAAAACTTAATTTCTCTTCCATTTTTTAAAATAGTAATTTGATCTCTAAGATTATTATCCTTATCAAAGAGTTTTTCGCGAATTTTATATTTTTTGCAGATTTCTTCCAATAATTGGAGAATAGTAGAATTTTCATTAAGATCAATTTCTATTTTATTTTTAATATTGAGTTCCTCTGCCAGATATGCAAAGAATTTAACCGATACTTTCATCCTATAACAAAATTAAATAATATATAAAAGATATTTATTTCTTAACTTTCCCCCTTTTAGAGGTTTCTTCTTCCCTTAGCTTTTTCTTATTAAGTTTCATTACCATTGTTAAAGGTAATTTATCTCGAAACTCCACTTGTTTTGGAACTGCATAGGGTTTTACTTTATCCTTCAAGAATTCAATAATGTCTTCCTCAGATACTTTACTTTTAAACGCCTTTTTTAGTTGGACAAATGCCTTTACTCTTTCGCTCCCAGGGCGCTCGGGATCAGGAATTCCTATTACTCCTGCTTCTTCAATTGCTTCATGTTCATATAAAATATCATCAATAACTCTTGAATAGACTTTATTTCCAGAGATATTAATCATATCCTTTATTCTGTCTACTATTTTGAAAAAGCCGTCTTTATCCATTATTCCAATATCTCCCATTTGTAACCAGCCATCTTCAGTCAAACCATTCCCTGGAGTTGGCCAATAACCTTTCATTATTTGTGGTCCGCGGATCCAGACTTCACCAGCTTCTCCGATGGGTACCTCCTCTCCAGTATCTGGATCAATGAGTTTAACTTCCGTGTCTGCTATTGGTAATCCTATTCCTGGTTTAGTAGCAGCCATAAAACCCGTGACCTTTCCCAATGCAGAAAGATTAATATGGCTAACTGCACTTATTTCTGTTGCACCGTACCCTTCACTCATGGGAACTCCGGTTTTTTTTGAAAACTCGTCAGCAAGTTCAGGAGCTAAAGGTGCGGCTCCAGAAATATAAAATATTGGAGCCTTTGGAATATCTAATTTGAGTAAATACATATAATGTGTAGGTACGCCTAAAACCATAAATGGACGATTCTCCTTAATTACTTCTGCTATTTTAACCATATCTCTAGGATCCATCAATAACATTTTCAATCCCCAAGAGATACAAGCGTGCATGGAGATTTGTCCATAAACATGAAAAAGTGGAACACAAATTGTTACTGCGGCTTTTCCAATAATACCAGACTTTAAAGGCTCCATCATCCAGTGGAACAATTGGATTACATTGGATGTTATGTTGAAATGTGTTAGCATTGTTGCCTTAGGTAACCCGGTTGTGCCTCCTGTAAAAGGTAATAATGCTAAATCTTCTTTAGGATTTATTTCCACGGTTTCTGTATGAGAATCGTATTTCTCTAGTAAATCATTTAATAAATAATATCCATCTTCAGTGGGTTTTACTATATTAGGTAAAATATAATCTGGAAATAACTTAGTCGGAGTATAAATCACTTTTTTAATCTTAGTATTTGGTTTTACTTCATTCACACGTTCGAGACGCCGATATGAACACATAACAATCTCTGCACCACTTTTTTTTAACTCATATTCTAAATCTATTTTATCATGCAGAATGCTTAGAGGGACATGGATAGCTCCAATTTTTAATGCTGCAAAATGAATCAAGATAAATTCTGGAGAAGATGGGAGAACTGACGCAACCATTTTCCCCTTTTTTACTCCAAAATCGATCAGGGCGCTTGCAAGTTTATCAACTTTTAATTTTAATTCCTTATAGGTCATTTTATCGCCAGCATATTGAGTCGCAACGTTTTCTGGATATTTTGTAGTAGAATCTTCAAGAAATTGATATACATTAACTTCTGGATATGGCTCCATTGATTTTTTAAGTGGAAATGGTCCTATTTTATAGGATTTTAACCAAGGTTTATCAGCATATATAACTTTTTTTTCTCCCAAATTTCTCACTTTTTACATAGTTAATAAAAAAAATATAAAACAGGTCAAAAAATTTTATCAATAACCCAATCTAAACCGAGTTCTTGAAGTTTTTCTTTTGTTGGTTTACCATCATTATCCCAACCTCGGAATTTATAATAAGCATCTAACATGGGATCAAGATTAACAGTATGACCCTCAGCAGGGCCCTCTGGTAGCGGTTCTTCTAATAATCTTGGAGGTAGAGTATCATCCTTTCTAGAGCATCCTTCTCTTACAAGATAAGCTCTTTCAAGGTTATATATCCTTTCACCTGTTTTTCGGAAATCAGCAGCAGTATAATCATATCCCATAAGTTTTGAGATTAATTCTGCCCAATCTTCAGCAGTAAGAACCATTCCCATGAATTTACATCCTCCAATCGCATCAAAGACACCAAACGCATCCTCGAAATCTTTTACAACTTTCGTCTTTTCCGGAAGTTCCTGAAGAGGATCACCAATATCAGCATCATCAACAATCATAAAGGGCATTGCCAAAAAGGCAGGTCCTTCAATATAAGCCGTAATGTGATCCCCACCACGGTTTGCAGTTACATAGGCTAATCCGGTAATTTTGGCAGCTCTCGGATCATAGCAGGGAAGTTCAAGTCCTTTAACATGCATTGCAAACTTTTCTGAACCTTTCCCTAATTTCTTAGACATTACCTTTACACCCTCAGCTAATAAATCACCAATACCTTCTCGTTTGGTAATCTTACTTAGCATATCAATAACAGCTTGTGCATTACCAAACTTTAGATCAATACCATCTGTCTCAGTTAAAATTCCTTTTTCAGCACATTCCATTGCAAAACCAATAGTATTGCCTACAGAAATAGTATCAAGACCATATTCATTACATAGAAAATGAGCATAGGTAATTGCATTTAAGTCATCAAGACCACACATCGTGCCTAGAGCGCCAATAGATTCATATTCAGGTCCTTCACCTTTACTTTTATATGGACCCTCCTTTATTTCAGCCAATCTACCACAGGCGATTGGACATGCGAAACATGGTTTTCTATCTATAAGGATATTTTCATTGATAGCAGTACCATTAATTAGATCAGGATTGGGAAATATCCCCGTTTGCCAATTATTTGTTGGAAGCCCTCCTTTAACATTTACAAGGTCAACCATCGTGGCAGTCCCGTATACTTCAAGTGTCATTTTTAATAGACTCTGATTAACCCAATCAAATCTCTGTTTTGCTCCTGCCTTATAATCCTCTGGTTTGGCAACTTGAATTTTTTCTTTTCCATATGAAACGATTGCTTTCACTTTCTTTGCTCCCATTACAGCACCCATACCACATCTTCCAGCGGCTCTACCATAATAAGGTAGATCACAATCATTCAATACTGCCGCATATTTAACTAGATTTTCTCCAGCTGTCCCAATCAATGCTACGTTAAATTTATCACCGTGTTTCTCCTTTAGGATTTTAGTAGCATCAGAAGTATCCTTGCCCCAAACATCAGAGGCATCTAGCAATTCCGCTTTCCCATTATCAGTAAGAAGATAAACAGGTTTTGGTGAAACACCTTCAAAAATAATTCCGTCAAAACCAGATCTCTTGAAATCCTTCCCCCAAAATCCTGCTGAGTTAGCCTGACCCCAAAATCCCGTGAGAGGAGACTTAGCAACTACACTATATCTCCCGGTACTAGGAGAAGATGTTCCTGTTAGAGGTCCTGTCATAAAGATTAGTTTATTATCTGGTCCTAATGGATCAATTCCTTTTTCTGTTTCATTAATAAGATACCACGTCGCTAAGCCAGCACCACCTAAAAAATCTTTTAATACTTTATCATCGGGAAATTCTTCATTTAATTCTCCGTTCGTTAAATCTACTCTTAAAATCTTTCCCATATATCCATACATTTTGAAATACTCTATTTTCTTTCATTAAAATTTAGTTTTTTTAAAAAAACTCATTATTAATTTTTAAATTTATGAGTTTAATTAAGTTTTTCAGAATTAAAATAAATTAGGCTATAAAAAAAAGATGATTATCTTTATGTTTTTTATAAAATTCAAAAATTAAATCAGAAAATACTTTACATTTAATTAGAAATACGACTTATATTGATTCTCTTTTAATTAAGCCTGTAATAATCATCATTTCCCGTGTTAATTTATCGAAAATCAATTCAACATTTTCTCCAGTCTTCGCCGAAGATTCAATATGATCAAAAAATCCATAGTCCTCTTTCATTTTTTCAGCGATATTTTTATCAAAATTACGCTTTAATATAAGATCCAATTTTCCTCCAACCATAATTATTGGAATGGAATTAGGTTCTAGTGTATCCTCCATTACTTCAATCCAATCATTTAGACTCTTTAGCGTCCCAAGTCTATTAATATCATACATGAATATTGCTCCTGACGATCCAAGTATATAACCAGGAAATAAGGTTCGGAATTGTTCTTCTCCCGCAATATCCCAAATCTGCAATACAACATATAAACCATTAATAGTTAAATTCTTTGAATAAATATTTATACCAAGAGTCATTTTTATATCCTCTTCAAATAAACCAGTTAAAGCTCGCTTAGCTAAGGATGTTTTTCCTACTCCACCATCCCCAAAAAGGCAAATCTTATATGAAGCGTTTTCCATTTTCCTAAATCTATATAATTTATTTTAAATTTTTTAATAATTCTTTAAGAAGATTTCTAGTAAAAATGATTCAATTTTAAGTTTCTTTAATAAATTAAGATTGTTAAAAATATAGTTTAAAATGTCTTCCTTAGCGAAGATTTTTAAACTATCATCATAGCCTAAATCATCCTTAAGATTTTTAATAACTATTTGAAATAAGTTCTTAATCTGTTCTCTAACAGCTGAAATATTGCATTTACTCACATTAATTGAAAGTATTTCAAAACCAATTTCCTTTTTAAATGATACTTTTTTAATTTCTTGATCAGTTATATTATCTTCATTATTTATAAATTTAATAAACTGGTCTTTTATTCTTGTATTTAGAGATTCCCTTTTTCCATTCGGAATTCGATCTATAGCGTTTTTTAATAAATAGAATAATTGTTGGAAAATACGTAAAAAATCATAAAGTTCTGCTTGATGGCTCATAAGTTCGGCTTCTTTCCATTGTTCATAGTAGCGGTCAACTATCTTATGAAATGGATAAAATCTTGTAATATCTCCATCGAATTCTTCTCTTAAAAAATTAGGATTTTCTCTACAATATTTATTAATAAAAGCGAGCTTTATTGATTCTAGTCTAGATCTTAATACCGCTGGACTAATGTCCTTGTTATCTGCTGCAACACATAAAATATTGCGATTTATTTCATATGAATAAATCCATGAAAAGCCCCCCATATCAATTGATTCAATTGGTTGTTTAAATTGGGTCTGTATAAAATGATTCAGAGCAGATAAAAGGCCAGAAACTAGATGTTCGTTTATTTGAACCTCTAAATTTCTAAGAGAACTATAAAACAAAGTAACACCAGTATTAGAATTCACAATCCAGATATTCATTTTTAATACATATCCAATCTTAAATTATTATTTTTAAATCAATATAAAAGATTGTCTATTTCATTATGCTTTTCTTATAACCTTTTTATTATTTATTTATACAATAATGATAATGCCCATTTATTTAAATTAATTCAAATGCAAAACTATATTAATAGATTTAAAAAAAATAAGATCTATGAAGGTTTTTTCTTAAAACTCAACTTCGAAAGTTGATAAATATAATAATGGTTTAGTTTTAAATTCTTACTTAATTTTGTTACTCTTTCAGGGACTTTTGAATGGGACTTAACTATTTTTTTACAATCTTCAGCCTCTTTTTTTTAACAATGCCTTTCCTTTAATTTCCTCCTTAGTTTTTTTTATCACATGTGGGTAGAAGTTTTATATCAAAATAATCAAAATTCAATTTAAATATCTTAAAAATGTTCTCTAATACGGGATTAAAGTTCAATGTCCTCTGAATTCTGAAAGATTTATACCCAGGATAAATATAATTACCAATTGAAACGTATCCTTCCTTGACGATATCTTTCAATTCCTCAAAAGTAAATTCGAGTTTATTTTGCATCAGCAAAAATCTCAATAAAGCAAATACCATGGCACCCCATATACCGAGTGCACAATGTACCTTAATTCGTGTCGGCTTGCGATGTCTAAAGGGGTAGAGTGAAAGAATGCTCTTTAATATGTGAAATTCGTGCTCTATAACTCCTGATGTCTTGTAAATGCGGATGATAGAAACGGCATCGAGAGTAAAATCGTTGGTAACGATGGCAAATTTACCAGCTAAATTTAGCTTTTCATCCAATTTTTTTTGGATTGGAACGCACCTGATCGTCCCATTATCAGGCTCACGCTTGAAATAGGAAAGGACTCTCTTTTTTCTTAGAAATTTTTCAACTAATTCCAATTTATCCTCGATTTTAACATTTTTTTGGTTAATTTCACTTACTTTTTCTTGGATATCGTTTAATAACTCTAAGAACTCTTCCTGCTTTTTTCTCGCTATCTCTTCGTTTACATATAACAAGATATTTCTTTCTTTTTTGTCCCCGTCATACAAGAAAAGCGTAGATGTCTTGCCCCTTAATCTTGTATGTTTCTGCTCGTATATTACGGATTGTTCTTCGATTTTTAACGGTAACAATTGTTCTTTTACACTAACCAAGCTTGGGCGAACACTAGTGACAAAATGACAACTCCACTTTTTGCATAAAGAATCAATCTCCTTGAAATTGTCTTCGCTATTGTTTCCCTTATCAAACACCAAATATTTTCCTTTTATCTTTTTCAGAAGCATTGGATATTCACTCTGACACTTTTCAAGAAGCATCTTAAACATTGCGGTATCGGGAGCATTTCCAGAAAACGCATCGAATAATAATGGGATGTAGTGATTAGTAACGCCTAATATTAGGTTTATCTGCGGCAGATCGGGACGCTTGGACCGGCTATAACCATGGGTTCGATTTACTTGTTTATATTTCTCCATCTGATTTTTCGGTGCTTCGATGTCATCACCACCGAAAAAATGCATGGATGTCGCATCAATGATCAACTCGTCAAATTCAATGCCCTTCATGCCAAGAAGCTTTTTAACGATCTCCTTTTGTATTTGGTCGAGCTTGGGATAAATATAGTCCATATAGTTGTAAATATTATTTTCATAAAAATTATCAGGCGTGATGAGCGTATCGAGCGAGAAAATTGATTTTGCATGCGAAATATTAGCTAATCTCCATTTACTATGTTCATAAAGGGAATGTTCGATAACAAGCATTTCAATAAAACGTCCGACATCAAATTTTGCGTCATTTTGAACGATCTTTTTTATTATTTCCCTAAAATCAACCATCTCAAGCATTTTTGAGAGGATGATCTCGCCTGAAAATGATAAAAGACGTTCTTTTAGGGATTTTTCCGAATTAAAATCCGACAATATGTTTAGCGCAACTTCTTCTGTGCCTAAGTATACGTAATCACTCTTAGATTTTCCTTCTTGCTTGTAATTGCGCTTGTAAAGGTAATAAGAACCATGAGATTTTTTCTGAGTTGTTAAATACCATTTTATGATCATCATTGGGTAGAAGTTATATTTAAGTTTTCAGGTAGTTTAGAAGCTTTATCAGTATAATTTACCCTACTTTGTTCTACCCATCGATTAAATTGCCGATATTTAAGGTAATAAACGACAAAAAAACTCGTTAAAAGAAGGAATTCAATAGATTATTTAAATACTCACATTTTATTAAATGTAAAGTAAGCTGAAAAGACTGCAAAAATAGTTATATAAAAATAAACATTTATTTTTTTAACTTTCGAAGTTGAGTTAAAAATTATCTCTTTTTTGAATTGCGTGATCAATCATTATAAAAAAAGATTTTGAGATGTTAATTTCCCCTGTTATTTTATCTATTTGGAATAAAGAAATAGTTATATCTTTTGATGTTTTATTCAATTCTAAAATAATGAATGAAGGAATTCCACTTGCTACAAAAGACCATGCTCCTGTAACGCTTCCAGGATTTAATAATAATGTTCCGTTCGCCGTTAGAAGTACTTCTTCGTGGTGTGTATGGCCCGAGATGAGAATATGATACCCTCGCTCAGCAGCTAATAATTCTAATTGACTATAATCCCCTCTTGGACTTATTTGAGCACCATGTGTTAAACCAATTTTTAAAGTATCCCCTTCTAGCTGTATCTCTAATTCTTGATAAAGAGGGACATTTCTATTCCCATAATAATAATCCATATTCCCTATTACTCTAAGCACGTTTTTCTCTGTTTTTAAGTTTAAAAAATTTATAAATTTTAGAGCGTTTATCTCATCCCCCGTAAAAAAGGTATGTTCAAATAGCTCCTTTTTGGTTAATTCTGTGAGTTTCTCATAAATTTCATTTGACACATCTTCAACTCTATATGGTATATGAGAATCTCCAATAATTAGATAACGAGTCATATTATTGTTAAAATTTTAAAAAATATATTTTTTGTAGTAAGAAATGAAAAAAAAAAAGAATTTAGAATTTTTTGGCATTAACACCTTTTAGATAACCCATTTTTTTTTCTTTTACTTATTTTGTAAAAATTTAGATTTATATCATATAAACTCTTAGAATTATCATTTTTTTCTCCCACAAGCTATCAGTCTTTGTGCTGTATGGAGCCTTAACTTC
>JAEOTJ010000323.1 GCA_016839905.1 Promethearchaeota archaeon
AAGATTTTAAAATAAATCTCCCAAATAAAGTTTATATAATTGAATATTTCAAAGCAGCTAAGTTTCTTTTAGTAAATTCGGTATTACTCACAATTATAACTCACTTAGGAAATATTATTTTAGACCTGTCATTTGGTCATAAAGTTCTGGCTTATTTCTACTTAGTTAATAACATTATAATCCCTATTCTTTTGGCATTTAAAAGTAGTATGGATACAGTTTTTACTCCAATATTTTCTCGTTCATTAGCTCAAGGAGATCAGGCATCTGTTAGTAATATATTACATAAATCTGAAAAATACTTCTCTATCGTTTATTTATGTATAATAATCAATGTCTATATCGTAGGTGAGATTCTATTTCTATTATTTTTACCTAATTATTTAAACTCACTTCCAATATTGTATTTACTTGTTTTTACTCCTCTAATTAAATCAATCAATCGTAATTACAATATTATTTTAATTTCTGGGGAAAAACAAGATTTATCCTCATTTTTATCTTTCATAAATCATACATCTACTCTAGTTTTAATATTAGTTTTAGTGCCTAAGAATCTTTTTTTCATATCTCTAATAGGATGGGGGATGTTTGGTTTAGTTGTAGCACTTTTAGTTCCCAGTATAATAGAAATTATTTACATACGTTATTTTGTTCATCGTATTTTTAATATAGAGATAAAGTTTGAAATTTTATTTCATTTTATTTTAGCAATCATAACAATTGTAATATGCTTTATTATTAAATTAATTTTTATAGATAATATTATAGAAAATTTAGTTCTAAAAGGATTAATATTAATAATATTAACATTAGGTATCTTTATAGGGAGTTTAATAAGTTTAAAACTTCTTAAAAGAGAAGATTATTACTTTATTAGAAATTTAGTAAAAATTAAAAATTATTACAAGTCAATTAAGGAAGAACTCTAAGAATTGAATTCAATCCATATATATTGTTAAAATTATTTGATTTTTATTCAATTTCTAAAAGCCGAAGGAAAGAGTATGTTGTTTATTAAATGTTGATAGAGTTTTTATAGTTAGAAATTTAAGATTTTTAACACTATAATTAATTCGATAATAAGGTGTAGAGCTCAATTTACTAAATAAAAAGTTGAAAAATGTAAATTCTTTAACTTTGTCTTTTAATTCCAATATATTCTTGTTTAATTTATCTAACGAGTTAATCTCGTAAGCATTTAAAATTTTAAGAATCTTATCAAATTCTCGATCTTTAAGTTTATTGTTATTTATTAAAAAATTGGAGATATCATTGTCATATTGTTCATGATAGTAAATCTTTTTTACCGGATTTCTGATAGAAGTTGCTCCGAATAGAAAATGATTAACATCCTTATTTTCCCAAAAATTCTCCATATTTTGTAAATAATCTATTCCAATTTTTCGACATACACTTTTCAGTTTTTCAGAAGGATTTTTTGCCAATTCTTTATATTTTACTGTTGAAAATTTATCAAAAATATAAAAATAGTGTTTATAAACATTTTTCCAGTTCATATCCCAAACATTTAGCTTATTACGTTTATATTTTGAATATAAAAATTCAAAAGGGGTTTTAAACATAATAATTGGGATGATTTCATACTTTCTATTTCGATTAAATCTCATTTGGTCTAAATACCACAAGGGATTTTTACTTGAATCAATAATATATTTTATTCCCTCTTTTTCATTAAAAATATTTTTGTATACATTCCTTATACCTCCGTTTTTAATGATTGACCAAAATTTACAATTTAAATCTTTACATACACAATCTGTGTTGCTGATATTATGCTTTTTTTTATTTGGTCTAAAAATATTATAAATTTCTCCTCCAGAAAATCCCAAATGTGAATTTCCTAACATTAGATCCATCATACTTGAGCCACTTTGCTCGCTTCCTCCTATAAAAATAATTTTCTTCATTAGGATTTCTCTAATCTTTCCATAAATCTAAATTTTTCTCAATTAAATCTTCTAATATTATAATTTCATTTTGATAGTGATCTTTTAGTAACTGTCTGCTTTCATTATTTATCTTAGGAAATTGTCTAGAATAGATGTTATTAAAGCTTGTGATAATCCATCTTATACTATGGATTAATAATTTCTTAAGGATAGGATCTTTTGGATCTCCCCTAAAAATATCAAGATGCTTAGTACAGAACTGCTGTAGTTTTAAGCTAAGAGGTATCTGAGAGGGATTAAAATTGATCTTAAATGAATCAAACTTAAAATTTGGGCTCACTTTTAGGAAAGAGCAAATCTTTTTCAAAGCTTCTTGTGGATGGATAATAAAATCTTCGAAAATTTGAAAATATATCTCATCTCTATTAAAATTTTCTAAGAAATATTTTATTGGTTTAATATAATTAATTTTAAACCTATTAGTTTTAGAAATAACCTCATAAAAAGATTTCGAATATCCTGTATGCTGTACATGCCATTTATAGCTGGAATAGGTCCGTTCTACAGGATTTCTTAACATAATAATAATTTTAAAATCTGGATTAAATTTCTTAATCCTTTGAATTACTTTCCTTTCAGAAAAATAAGTTACGCTAGCTTCACCTACAGCGTTATAATTCTTATTTGCCAAGAAATGAGATAGGTACCACCTATCTCCCTCTGTAAAATTATGTGTGAAATAATTTATTTCTTTATTTATACTAAGAAAGATCTCAGGATGCTGAATTAAATAACTAAATAAAGTAGTTGTACCTGAATGGGCAATTCCAGGAATTAAGAAATTAGGTTTTAATTGAATTTTATTTGATTGTTTATTGAATCTTTTACTCAAAAATTCTAATAATTCTTGCTTTGGATTAAATAATTCAGTTTTATAAAAATCCATTTTCCTATTTATTAGTTATAAGCTTTAATTTAAATTAAGTATTATAATATTTATTTGATTTAATTTTTTATTTTTTTCCTTAAAATATCATAACTATCCCAAGAATCATTTCTTCAGCAGGAAAAGTCTATAAAGCCCATATTTCTCGACATTCAAATTCTTATCTCCGAACTATATTTTACAATGCTGCTGTAGTTCTGTGTAATCCTGTGAAAAAGGAGTCCTTACTTAAAGATTATGATAAATAAACAATCAGTCGTAAGAGTTCTCGAGCCATAAAGCTAGTATATTGCATTGTAGGAATTAAAATCACTTGGATAGTGTATTCAATATTAGGCACGGGGATAGAGTTTGATCCAGAATATGGAGGGGCAGTGAATAATTAAGCAAAAAAAACAAAACATTGCAATTTATCGGTCTCAGACAAGAAACTAATTCGAAGAGCCCGAAATTGTTTGAGAAGGGTAAAAGAGATAAATAATCTTGGTATTATAGGAGATTATACTAAAATCCTAGCGGAAGAGTTAGATATTGTACTATAAGGAAAAAATTTTAGTGATTAGAAGCGAACTTTAGTTCGCAATGATTTTTTTTCTAAATTAGTTAAATGAAAAATTCTTAACTAAAGTAGCTTATATCTTAATAGTAAAGTTTTTAATTCGCAATTATGTTCGATTAAATCAAGTAAGAATTCTATGAAAACAAGAGAAAATAAGATTAACTACATCAATAGGTTTTTTAAAAAACCAAATTTTCTTATTATTGGGGCTCCTAGATCTGGAACAACTGCCCTTTACTCCTTTCTTAAACAACATCCAGAAATATGTTTAAGCAAAATAAAGGAACCCCAGTTTTTTTCATGGCATTACAATTTTGGAATTGAATGGTATTTAAGATTATTCTTTCGAGTAAATTCTGAGCCGTTATTAAAGAAATTATTCTCTTTAAAGACTTATCATCCAAAATATTATGCCTCTAGAGGAGAAAAATTAGTTGGCGAAGCAAGTACAGCTTATATCAATTATCCCGATGCTGCAAAAAGAATATACAAATTTAATCCAAACTTTAAGTTAATTTTTATTCTCAGAAATCCAACGAAAAGAGCCATTTCTGCTTATAAATGGAAAATACATAATCGAGGAATAAAAGAGAGTCTTAAAGATCTCATAGAATTAAGAGATCCTAATGATAAAACTGATCTAATTCTTTACCCGGGTTTCTACTACACACATATTAAAAGATTTTTGAAATATTTTAAACAGGAACAGATTTATATATTACTCTTTGAGAAATTCATAAAAAATCCAGAGATGGAATTAATTAATTTGCTAGATTTTTTAGGAGCTGATAGCAATTTTAGATTCAAAGAGAAAAAAGTAAATCTAAATCCTTCAAAAATGCCGAATAATCTGAAATTGCAAGCTTTTATCATAAAACATTTTAGAGGTTATGCAAATTTTAAGGAACCTATGATTATGCAAGGGATTAGATTTTTCTTCAGAAAAATTCTTAATTATTTGAATCATATTGGAGAATCAAGACAATTTCCT
>JAEOTJ010000324.1 GCA_016839905.1 Promethearchaeota archaeon
AAATCTGATATCAGAAAGAGATAATCATTATAATGTATATCAATTATATGATAATAATGCCGCAGGATCCGCTCAAATCTCCCAAACATTCGAGAATCAAAATAATGGTTCTTTCGAGTTTTGGTGGCAGTGTACGGATGTTTCTGATGGATTTTATATTTTTTTACTAAATGAAACAAATTATAGCAGAATAACTAAAGATATTGGAGAGAGTCTGTGGTCAAGTTGGCAAGGAGGATGGATTCCTGTATTATATGATGAAGTTTATGATAATACGTGGCATCACATCAGAGTTGATTTTGAGACTACTACCAATGGATATAAAGGTCTCGGGCAATATGAAATGAAATTAGTGGTGGATGGTAATGAATCTAATCCATTTCCAATGGAATATGAATTTCAATATATTAACAGGATAAGTATTCAATCTAAATGGGGAGCTCCAGGAGAAAGTAATTACATAGATGCAGTAGGGTATTCTTGGGATCCTAACTACAATATGGGAGATAATTTGCATAAAGGATTATTACTCAGTTTTGATAATAGCACTAATTTGGATTGGCAGGGATATTCGTTGGATGGACAAGCGAACAAGACAATCTTAGGAAATAGTACAATTCCAATGCCCTCTGACGGCTCGCATTCCATTCAAGTCTTTGGAAATACTACAGGGGGAACGATATATGAATCAGATATTAGATATTTCACGGTAAAAGCAGGAAATATTTCTATAATAACTCCTGAAAATAAAACCTACATTGAACCAATGAGAGGATATTATCCCGCAACCTATGGATTTGAAAATGATACCAATAATCAAGTACCCCATGGATGGACAGATACCAGCGGATCAGGATGTAGTGTATCTGTAATAGCGAGTGTTGATGGACATGAGAAAGTTGTATTTTTAAATGATGGTTCGAGTTCTTATAACGCTGTTATGGGACAGAGTCTTAATGACATTGAGACTGGAACCGTTGAACTTTGGTTTAGAGTTAATGATGTTTTTCCGTCGATGGGACCAATAGCAGTTTTGAGATTATACAATGGAGCAGATACTGGACTTTATATAAATATTTTTAATGGAAATATACGTGCCCAATCTGCTGGTGGTCCAATCATCCTTAGAGCGGTTTCTGCAAATAGATGGTATCATTTAAAGGTTAAGTTTGATTGTCCCAATCATAATTTAATTGTCTGGGTCGATGGAGTAGAGAAAGCTAATGGAGATTATTTCGAAACCGATGTGCCTAATGTTGATAATCTTACGATTCACACAAGATATAACCCGAGTACCGCAGATATGTGGATTGATGCAATTGGATATTCATGGGATCCTGATTATAACATCGGAGATAATTCACAAGAAGGATTATTGCTCAGTTATGATAATAATACGAATTTGGATTGTCAATGGTATTCCTTGGACGGACACGCAAACAAGACCATCTTGGGAAACACCACCATTCCAATGCCTAATGATGGTTTACATTCAATTCAAGTATTCGGAAATACTACAGGAGGAACAATATATGAGTCAGATATTAGATATTTTACAGTAAAAATAGGAAATATTTCAATCATCACTCCTGAAAACAAGACCTATACGGCTCCAATGAGCGGATATTATCCAGCGACATATGGATTTGAAAATGATAAAAACGGTGGTAATCCTACCGGTTGGATCATCGATGAAGGCGCTGGTCCTGTAAATATAATTTCTGGTCTAGGTGGTCATAATAAAGTGGTTGAGATGTATGATACAGCGGGTGGTGGACTTGATGCGGGAATTTATTATAATTTTAGCGGGGTAACTACTGGCATAGTTGAAGGATGGGTAAGAACCACTGATACATCCCAGCTTTCTCTATTCTTTGAGTTACACGAATCTGGAGTAGGTAATGCAGTTCCTATTAATATTGATAATGGATATTTACGCTACTATTATGATACTAATAATAATATTATCGCTGTTTCTAGTAATCAATGGTATCATATAAGAGTTGATTTTGATTGTATCAATGATAATTATACTGTCCATGTTAATGGAATAGAAATGGTTACAAACCAAACTTTCCATGAATCAGTAAATCAAATTGATCTAGTGGTATTTTCTACTTCTGAAGTATTTATATATACCTATCTGGATGCAGTTGGCTTTTCTTGGGATCCAAATTACAATATTGGAGATAATTTACAGGAAGGTTTATTGCTCAGTTTTGATAATAGCACCAATTTGGATTGGCAGGGATATTCCTTGGATGGTCAAGCGAACAAGACAATCTTAGGAAATAGTACAATTCCAATGCCTTCTGATGGTTCACATTCCATTCAAGTATTCGGAAATACTACAGGGGGGACAATATTTGAATCAGACATTAAATATTTTAACGTGGATTTTCCTTACATCTTCATAAGAACCGGTACTAATGTAAATATGGATTGTAAAAATTCCACTGGAATTGAAATGGAATTAGATACTAATGCTCCGGGATACTTGAAACTTACCAGAAGTACCTCAAACCTGGTAGGCATTAGCATTGGAAGCGCATTTCGGGCAAATTATTTCTATAACATCACCTTCTTTGACACTTCAATGGTGGAGGATGAGAGCATTATAAATAGTGCCACGATCAGGTTATTCTATGATCCTAATGATATCTCGAATCCCCAGAAATTAAGGGTGCTCCATCACGTATACGATAATGGCAGGAATGCATGGATCTGGGAACAGTTGAAAATTAACTTGATTAATACGGATGAGAATTATGTGGAATTCAATACGACCGAGTTTTCAGTATTCTGCTTGGTCGAAGTATATGGAAAAGCCACTTCAGACTCAGATCCGGATGATTTATGGATTTGGATATTTTTCATGGATAACCTGGTCTTTTTCATAATTCTTGGGGCAATCGGAATTTCCGCACCAACCTTGTATGTTGTCACCTCGAAAAAGAAGAAAAAGAAAATAGAAGTATCAAAAAAAGGAAAAAGCATTAGACATGACATGGATTTAGAAGAAAAAACCATTAGAAAAAGAGAAGAATTATTAAGGAGAACATGGACGCCCAAAGAAACTCATGAGACAAGAAAGACAGATCTAAATTTAAATAAAATTCCTTTAGGAGCGGTAACAGAACAGAAAGAGAAAATTCTTCCAAAAAAGAAACCTAAAAAGAAAATCAAGGGCAAGGAAATGCCAACTAAGATTAACGCAAAAGCGGAAATTGAAAAATTAAGGGAAATTGAGAAGATAGAGAAAGAAATGGCAATTAAAGTAGAATTAAAAATATGTACAATTCATAAAGGCCCAATTGAAGGTATTAATTATGTATGTCCAAAATGCCATTCGAATTATTGCTTAAAATGTGCTTTAATGTTATCTAAACGAAATGAACGTTGTTGGGCGTGTAGAAATGATATAAAAGTCGATTCCAGAGGAATTGAAACTACTATTAGCCATAAAACTTCAAGTACTTCTGAGAATATGAATAAATTAATCCATATATTTGATCAAGAGAATAGTTTAGAAAAATTGCTTGAAATGGAAGATGTTAATTTGACATGCTTATCAAAAGAACTATTAGATGAAATAGACCAATTTGAATGGGAAAGGGAAGATAAGGAAGAGTTTATTAGAGAAATGCTTGCGCTAAACCCCTCTAAAAGGTGGGAATTTATTATTGAGATGAGGGAAAATTATTATGGAAATAATGTGGAGTAATAAAAAAAAAAGCGGTTTAAAAAGTGTTAGTAATGAATCTTTCAGAAGATGAAAATATTGTATTAGATGTCGTCTTGGAATATTTAGACAAAAATAGAACCTTTAACATGCAAAATATTCTTCCATTCATTAATATAAGATTCAAAATGGCTTCAATTAACATAAATAACAAAGGTATAGAGGAAATATTAAAATCATTGGTTAAAAAGAAATTAATCCGCGAGGGCTCTAAATTAAACCGTGGTGAAATCTTATTCAACAAAAAAAGAAATATTATTTATCATTTTCTTAAAGGGAATCCTGGAACTTATTTTAATCAGATTGTAAACGGAGTAAAAATGTCAAACCATATTATTACATGGCATTTAAAAATGTTGGTTGAGTTTAATTATATAGATAAAGCAAATCTCGAAAATCATATTATCTTTTTTGACTCTAATTTAAATTTAATTGATGCAAAAAGAGCATATTATATGAGAAATGAAAGAGTAAAGTCTATTCTTGATTATCTTGAAGAAAATAATACAGGACTTACGAGATCATATCTCTCAAAAAATCTTAAAATGCATTTAAACACGATTACAAAATATATTAACATTATTGAAGATCTTGGATTAATCTATAAAGAAAAATTATCAAATCAAATTTTATATTTTAAAAAATAATCATATTTTATTTTAAATCTGCTTTTTAACCAAATTTTAAGAAATAAACTAATCTAAAAGTTATTTATGAAAGTTATTTGTATTCTAATTAGTAGTTTTTTGAACTACCAGCACCTAAATAAATGAGCTGGATTCTTGCTTCTACGACTACAACACCCCCTTAGGGGGCGTCTTACACAATCTCCACAAGCGTGAATTCCCGTAGTCCCTACGGTATGGATGAATTTGGTTATCATTCATCTAAATATAGATAAGGGGATGAGTCTTAAAAAGTAAGAAGGGGTGGGGAAT
>JAEOTJ010000325.1 GCA_016839905.1 Promethearchaeota archaeon
AGTCCATTTAAGTATAAGTCTAAATTCGTTGATCTTTCTATAATTTCAATTGTCATTATCAAATTTTGTGCTTCCCAACCTGGTCTTATTGCTTGAATCCTAAGACTATTTATTTTTTTTGGTAAATCAAGAGTATTGAGAGTATAATTGTAATAATGGATAGTATCATTTTCTGTCATATTATACCATATGCCTTCTATTTTAATTTGGATTGTTGCATTTTCTAATGGATAAGAACCTAATAAATCCCTAAAATAGATTTTTATATCTATAGTTTGATTTATGTTTCTTTCAATTGAAGGATTTGAAGTTAAATCAGATCCATCTATAATTAATGAATAATTACTACCTCGTTCACTTATAGTAATTAGTATAGAATCTGCAGCTTGTGAATAATTTGTTTTTATAGCAATTATTGTTAGAGAAGCTGCCCCTTTCCCGCCTAAATCAGTTGTAGTGTTTAATATTATGGAATATTGATTAAAAACTTGATTTTCTGTAAGATTTTCTTCAAGACCAATACCTATAATAGTAATTGTTGCATTTTTTATGAAATTACTTGATAAAACATCTTGATATCTTATAGTGATATTTACGAGAACCCCATTTGTTAATGATATTTCTTTTGAGACTGTATCATTTAAAATTATCTGTCCTATGGTTGTGTCTCTGTTATTTATTGTAATTATAAGATCTATTGTTGATGTGGTATAATTATCTTTCTGAGCAGTAATTGTTAGAACTTTAGTGCCTGCGGGTAACTCTCCAGCAGCAAAGATGTATGAATAGTATTCTCCACTGGGAGTCAAGCTTTCATCAATACCCTGCCCAGCAATGGATACTTGGGCATTATCAATATAATTTCCCGTAGCTGTATCATTAAAACTTATGGAGATTGGTAATATTTCATTCCAAGAAATTGAAATTGATTTTTCAGAGGTCTTATCCGTGTTATTCAAAAAAACTTTACCGATTGTCGTATCTCTATTATTAACCGTTATCGTAAGATCTGCTGTTGATGTGGTATGATTATTTTGTTTTATATATACGGTTAAACCATGAGTACCGACACCTAAAGAATTAGTATTAATAATTAACTCATACTGATCTGTAGTTTCACCTAAGTTCCCTAATACTGTAGAGCCATTTCTAAGTTCTATAGTACTTGCTCCGGAAATGAAACTTGTAAATAATTGATCCTCATAGATAGCTGTAATATTTAAGTTTTCATTCCAATCAATGGTTAAGGATGTACCGGGATTCCCATTTAGAATAGTGCTTATAGCCGTATCTCTTTCCGTCACGGTTATTGTTAAGCTACTAAAAGCTGCCGTGTAATTATCTTGTTTTATATATACGGTTAAAGCATGAACTCCGACGCCTAATGTATTAGTATTAATAATTAACTCATATTGATTTGTAGTTTCACCTAAGTTCCCTATTACTGTAGAGCCATTTCTAAGTTCTATAGTACTTGCTCCGGAAATGAAACTTGTAAGTAATTGATCCTCATAGATGGCTGTAATATTTAAGTTTTCATTCCAATCAATGGTTAAAGATGTTCCGGGATTCCCATTCAGAATAGTGTTTATTGTCGTATCTCTTTCCATAATGGTTATTGTTAAGCTACTAAAAGCTGCCGTGTAATTATCTTGTTTTATATATACGGATAAAGAATGAACTCCGACGCCTAATGTATTAGTATTAATAATTAACTCATATTGATTTGTAGTTTCACCTAAGTTCCCTAATACTGTAGAGCCATTTCTAAGTTCTATAGTACTTGCTCCGGAAATGAAACTTGTAAGTAATTGATCCTCATAGATAGCTGTAATATTTATGTTTTCATTCCAATCAATGGTTAAGGATGTACCAGGATTCCCATTTAGAATAGTGCTAATAGCCGTATCTCTTTCCATAACGGTTATAGTCAAACTCGTAAGAGAGCTTGTGAAATTATCTTGTTTTGCATAGATTGATAAACCATGAGTCCCCACACCTAAAACGTTTGTGTTAATTATTAATTCATACTGATCTGTAGTTTCACCTAGATTACCTAATACAGTAGATCCGTTTCTAAGTTGCACGGTTGGAGCTCCACTAATAAAAGCACCTGTTTCATCATCTTTATAAATAGCTGTTATATTTAGAGATTCATTCCAATCTAAGGTTAAACTTGTTCCAAGATTATTATTTAGTAATGAATCGGTAACAGCATCTCTTTCATTAACAAATATAGTGATAAGACTTGAAGTTAATGAATGATTGTCCGCGCTAGCAGAAATTGTCAAGATATTAGGTCCTAAAACCAATTCAGTAGTGTTTATAGATAAAATATAATTTTGTCCGGATTCTGTGAAATTTTCTAATATTCCAATTCCATTTAATTCTACAGTTCCAATACTTATTGAAGTATTTGTAAGTGTATCATTATATGCTATAGAGATATCAATAGTTTCATTCCACGGATATTGAATTGAAGTAGTAGATGTTTGATTCATTAGGATATTATCAATGAAAGAATCTCTCTTAGTTACATCAATCGTTATTAAAATTTCTTGTGTTTCATATGTGAATTTTGAAGCTGTAATGGTAAAGTAGTTTTCCCCCCATGATAAAAATGAGGTATCTATTGTAATATTATAGTATTCAAGTATTTTATTCTCTGTTAGATTTTTAGGTGAACCATATCCGGTCATGATAACTGATGCATTATCAATAAAATCCCTTGTACTGTTTTCATACTTAAATGATACATTCACGGGTTCTCCAATTGGAATTTGTATCGATTTTGGTAATGTTTTATTTTCAGTATTTAATGCTAAGCGATAGTAAGTAAGCTCTTCATTTTTTATTTCTTTATAAGTGATTATTAATGATACATTATCTATTGAAGCAGTTATTCCATTTGCCAGTTTAAAATTATCGGCAATAAACAATTGTATCGAGAGTGAAATGTTTACATCCTCTTGGATTAAAGAAGTCACATCAAAACCACCGGTTTTTGCTTCTTTAGGAGTAGTTGAAGAATCATTTAATCTAATGGTTTCAGAATGTTGAGAACCATTAATAATTATTCTTAATTCTGAATTTGGAGAGGTGCTTGGCCAAGTTTGATTTACAAAATAATCAAAATTTAGATTTGCATCTACTACATCATATTTTGTTCCATTTATTTTATATCCAACTTGATTGTATTCTAGAGTTGTTAATTGGTCAATTTTTTTCTCATATTCAAATGTTAGATTAATAAGATTAATAACAGCTCTAGTAAATTCATCATAATCAAATTGCATAGCAATATTATCTTCACAATTAAATCTGATTCCCACGATTAATGTAAAATTATGATGATCTGTACTTAATACGGAGGTTAAATAATAGACTAAATCTTCTTGGGATACAGCTGTCATTAGTCGCTGAGCTAAGTTTTGAGCACCAGCATTATGAGCTCCATCCCCCAAGCTTATTGTCTGATTGTAAGCAATCTCATAAGTCTTATTTTTTTCGAGATCTGAAATTGAGACATAAAATCTTATATAATCTCCAACACTAAAAGTATCAACATCTCCATTACCAGAGGCGGAGGTAGAACCAAGAGGCGTAGCATCATCTATTGTATCAAGATCTGATTCTACTGTTGCATTTATTCTTGCTTTTACAGAGGCAGATGTAATAATATAATCTGACATATTTTCCTTTAATGAAAAATTTTGTTCCCATTGAACACTTGGGATTTGATTGGCATTTTGATCGTTCCAAGTATGTCCTGCTCTAAAGCCTTCCCCAGCAACAATGCTGTGAAAATCACTCGGCCATATTGGAAAATTGGTATGATTAGTTTCATACCATTTCATCGAATTCATATCGTATTCTTCTTCATGTGAAAACCTTTTCTTAGAACCCAAGATCTCATAATCTGCATACTCATTACTTAAATCTATTGCTCCATTAATATCGTCTGTATCATCACTCTCAGTTGTTGTCCAATAAGAGGTAGAAGAGAAATCTCCATTTTTTATCCATTCATCAACGTGTTGTACTTCATAAGTTCCCTGAGACTTTATATCATCCACTTTTAAATCTAGATGATCATTATCATTACTATCAGTAATCTTTTTGTGATTGATATCTTGATTAAAATTTATAGTTGAGATAAATAAATTAAAGCTAAAAATTGTTAAAATCAAACCTAAAATTAGAATATTTTTATATTGTTGTTGTTTTTTATTCATAGCACTTAACACCACAAATTTAATGATTTATAAATTAATATATAATAAATCATTGATTTATAATTATTAATTCAACTTAAAGTAATAATATTTTCTAAATTGTATAATATTTAATATTATATAATATATATAATAATAAATAATAATTTATTAGGAGAAGGAATGTGAGTTTTTAATGATTCAAGCAATATTAGCCTATCAATTTGTTCTTAATCAAGGAGTTTCTGGAGAAATTGAACCAGAATTCATGCCACTTCAATTAGTTTTCAAAAATGATAAATTTAATAGGAATGACTATTCAGAATTAATTGATTTAAATGACATTTTTGCGATATTTTATCAACATACTACCGGGATAATTGAAGGATCAGGTTCATATAGTAATTTCTATACAGGAAGATTAAAAGAAACACCTTATAAAATCATCTCATTCTTTAAACAAGAAACCGATGGTTCACAATTTATTATCATTTCTATATTTGAATTAGATGATGAAATAGGAATTTTTGATGATCTGATAAAAGGTTTAATGATAAATCTCGAAAATACATTTCAGGAATTAATTAGGGCCAAAGCCTCTAAGCAGCTAGGCCTAGTTGAAAAAGCAAATAATCGAATAGTAGATGATATTAAATTTGGAATTTTTCAAATCGAACGTCTTTCCACTCTAGATAAACTTCAGAAATCTGCTTTAATTTTCAACAGCGAAGAGAGATTGATAATCTTAAGGACCTTAAGAGAATATCCAATGTCAAAAAGACGGATAAAGCAAGTTCTCGAAGCAATAAAGATAAATCCAAATATAGATCTTTTAATCGAACCATTTCTAGAATTAAATTTAATTCGTCGAGATTGGATTAAAGGAGAAAGGGATAAAAAAACGGGAAAAGTAATAAATCAAGGAGAATATTTATTCTTAACTAAAGATCTTGTTTTAGCTCGTATTCCAAATGAAGCAATTTTAAAAAAACTCAGAGAGTCTGGTTCAAAAGAAGATGTGATTAAATACAAGAATTATAAAAATAACGTTATTAGATTTTTTTCTAATTATGATCCATTAAAAACTCCTATAGAAGAAACAAAAAAATTGGCATCTTTACTTTTAAATCCAGATACTTTTGATTTTTTCATTTTAATGAGAAATAATTATTATCCTTTAGATAAAATACCTAAAATTTTATCAAATTGGGCAAATGTAGACCTAATCTTAGAGGAAATGAAGAGCTTAAATGTAATTACGGAAGTTAAAGATGATAAAGGTAAGAGTTGGGTCATCCTTCTAACTGATCTAAAACCTTTAATCATTTTTCCAGAATATATCTTACCTAAAATCAAACAAGCCTTCGATCATAAAATCATCACTAAAGAAATTGCCAAGAAAGCTTATGATTTATTAGAAGTAACATACCCAGAGCAAGTTAAATTTTAAAATTTTAAACATGACGAGGATTATTAAAAAATGTACTTATTTCAAGATGAAGAAGAAAAGGAGATCTCAGTAAGTTGTAAATTATGCTTAAAAGAGATAAAATTTTTAATTTCTATTAAAGAATATAAAGAAACAACTGAATTTCCAATAAAAAAGGAAAATATTCATGGAGATCCTGAACATAAATTTATAGTTTTTTTTAATAAAAATCTTGAAGTTGCCCAATTCGAAATAGACACTTTACGTGGAGAGGATGCTTCATACTCTGAAGAATTAACAAGACAAGTATTAAGCGAAATTGATTTAAATGATGACGAGATTGAATTATATTTTAAAACAACTGGTCGAGAGGCTGTATCGATTGGTGAAATGGCTCTTCTAATTCAAAAACCTAAAGAGGAGTGTCATGAGATCGCAAAGAAATTCGTTGAGAAAGGGATTTATAAAGAAATCATTGGTGCCCAACCTCATTATGTAGCTTTAGCACCCTATGCGGCACTTGTGGCCCAATTGTTAAAATTTCAGGAATTTATTACGAAAATAAAAACAGTTGCTCCACAACAATTAAATAAAAGCTTTGCTAAACTTGAATCTAAAGCAGAGGGAGTAAAAAGACTTACAGATTACTTGGAATTTATGGATAGTCTAAAAAAGGATACTTTAACCCAGATGTATTCTGAGAAAAAGGAGTTTGATTCAACTATTTCAAGTATTGAACAAATTTCTGAAATTACAGGAGTTATAACTAATCTTGAAGATGATACAAAAACAATATTAATTAATCAAATTAAGAATTTAAAAGGTCAATTTGAAGGTATCCTCAAGGAAATATCTAATATAATGAAAACTCAAGTTCAAGAGTTAACAGCTCAATTTGAAGAAACTAGTAAAAAAATATCTAATAATTTAAGAAAATTAAGATTAGGAGTCCTTCAGCAAACTGTTGAACAGGTAGTTAATAAGGTTTTTGAAGCTAGGTTAAATGACATTAAAAGCACTCTAAATACTCAATTGAAGACGATACAGAGTATCTTTGCAGATGGTTTAAAAAAGACAGTTATTGGATTTAACACTCAATTTATATCAAAATTAAAAAAATTAATAGATAATATAACAGATAATATAGTTGGAATTACTGATTCTGCTTCTAATACTGGCGATAATATAAAGAAAATTTTTGCTAATATTAGTAAAGACTTCAGCAAGGCGGTTACAATGGCCGAGGAGAAGTTAGGAGGAATTTCTGATGGAGTATTTAAATCATTCATTAATCTTAGAGAAACCTTTACTTCAAGGGTCATGGACTCTTTAAATACCGAATTAGATAAGATTTTAAATAGATTAGAAATAAGTGTAATAACCACTAATGAATTCTGGGAGCAAGCTAAGACAAAATCTCGGATGTCGATGAAAGAGATATGGTTCATGCGTTCAATAGAAGCTGCTAAGGCACACATAAATGATGAAATATCTCATGCTAAAATGAGAATATTATTAGTCGCACCATACATAGCAGATATTGATATTAATGTGCTAAAAAAACTGCCTCACCATGTTAATATTAGAATTGCCGCTACAATAGACTTAGGTTCGGCTGAACATAAAAGAATTATAGAAGAATTAGACCAAATGCATAATGCTAGCTATAGACATCGAGAATTGCATAATTTATGGGGATTAAATCGAGATTATGAAACAGTAATTTTATGTGTAATTTCTCAAACCGAAATTGCGGGACAATTAATGACTGAAATTGCGGGGATTGGAAGTATTATTGAAGAGCATATAAAGATTTTTGTTCCTATTTTAGAGGAAGCTTGGGTTGGAGCTCGGAAAGAAATTACGAGTGCGTTAAAGGTATCTACATTTACAAGTACTACACACACACCTTCAATAACTCAAAGTATTCAAAATTCAATTCAAACTCCTAAAACACCAATAAAAGCAAAAGTACCCGCACCTAAAACACCAGCAAAAGTAAAAGCACCTGCTAAAGTAAAAGCACCTGCAAAAGTAAAAGCACCTGCAAAGGTAAAAGCTCCCGCATCAGCACCTAAACCACAGAGAAAAGTAGAAACCAGTCCTGTGAGCTCAAAATCACAAACTGAAAATATAATAATAGAAGAATTTAATAACCTTGTGAATTCTATCGCTAATAAGACATCTATTCAAGTCGCTCAAGATTTAGAAAAATTACAGCAAGATATTGTGGAGGTTAAAGGATATTCTGGGGTTTTAAAACAAATTAAGCTAACTAGTAATCAGCTTAAAGGGCGTAATACAGCATTAAGTAAAGCAGAAGTTACTCAAATGAAAAATAAGCTTAATTTTTGGAGAAAAAAATTAAATTTATAGAAATCAAAAAAATATATTTTAAGTTCCATCTAACTCATTGGTATCAGATTTTTTATCAGCTTTAGTTTTTTTGATGAATTTTTCAATTTTAGCATCTTTTTTAGCTCTTGTATCTACAAGAGTTCCTCTTATTAAACTTGCTAAATTCCCTAACGCTTCTTCATATACTAAATTAAAACCATTTTTACTATTAATAACGTAAAGATTTCCTGGACCTTTCGCACTCTTGAGAGTATGGCGAAATTTTCGAACTTTTCTTATTTCTTTAGGATATTTATATTTTTTCTCATAAGAAATAAAAATAGCTCCTAAAACTAAGGCGATACTAAATGTTATAATAGCTATTGATTGAATTAGAGCTACTTCTTCTTTAGGTCTAATAACAACTAAAGTTATTTGATAGCTTACAAACTCATAATCTGCCCCGGCATAAGCCGTGATTGTAATGATATAAGTTCCTTCAGGTACATTTTCTAAAAC
>JAEOTJ010000326.1 GCA_016839905.1 Promethearchaeota archaeon
AAGAATAACGCTGAATCAATGATTTATCAAACAAGAAAATTAATGGAAGATAATAAAGATAAGATCCAAGAAAATGAGAAACAAGAAATCGAAGCTGCCATTAAATCTTTAGAAGAAGATATAAAAACTGATGATGTTCAAAGAATAAAATTAGGATTAGAAAACTTACAGAAATCAATGCATGGTTTTTCTCAAAGGATTTATCAGTCTCAAGCTCAAGACCAAGGTTATCAACAAGCGGCAGAACAAGCCCAGAGAGCAGCCCAAGGAGCATATGGAGGTGTCCCACCAGGAGGCATGGGAGGCTTTCCACCGGGAGGTATGGGGGGCGTCCCACCTGGAGGTGTGGGTGCAGGAGGCGCTTCATACAAATCGGATAAAAAAGAAGATGATAAAAAGAAGAAGAAAGTCGTTGATGTTGAGTGGGACGAGGATTAGCCCCAGAATACCCCTATAGTAAGCCTTCTTAAGGTTTATTTATATTTTTAATAAACTCCAAAGAGTTCTTATCTTATTTTAGTTATTCAATCCTTAAATAATCTTTTTTTTTGAATTTTTCATTTATAAGTGTTTGATATTATTAATTCTTAATAACATTATATATGGTGATACAAGGTGTTAAACGATTATAAAATTAAACTTCAACTCTTAATTCAGTTAAGATCGGAATTTAGGCGAGATTACTTGTTGGTTCTATGGCTTTCAAAATTTCAAGAAACACTATCAAAGGACGAGCCCGAAGATCTTCCTATAAGCGGTCCAGTCTTGTTAAATCGCGAGAATTACATTTTCCAAAAGTTAAAAAACAATAAATTTAGTAATTCTACACCGACAACATTTTTAAAAATAATAAAATCATTTAAAGTATGAGGAGTAATGATGTTGATAAAAGAAACTGATTCGTATCGAAACATAATTGATTACATTTTTCTTTTGCGAAGAATGAAGTTTTCTAAATCCGGTCTCATTAAGCTTTTTCAAGTTCCAGATATGGATATTTCTCATTTTAAGCATTTAGAAAAAGAGAGACTACTCAAATATTTATTACTTAAAAAGAAATCTAATTTAGATGACTATAGCAAAGTATCAAATTTCAATGAATTTAATTATAAAGCTCAAGATTATTTAAAAATAGAAGAATTAGTCAAATATTGCTTACTTAAAAAAATTAAAATTTTAACCCCTTTTAATAAAAATATTCCTAAACTATTCCAAATCTTAAAAATCAATAATCGTGATTTAATATTTATCAAGGGGCAGCTCATTGATAAAGATTTAAAATCTTACTCTATATGTGGGACTAGAATGCCCACCCAAGATGCTATTGATAAGACTCGTTTAATTGCAAAAACAATGGCAAAGAATGGCTTTACACTTATTAATGGCTTTGCTAAAGGTATCGATATTGAAGCCTTTTTAGGATGCCATATGCAAAACGGGAGATACATCGGTGTCTTAGCCTCAGGAGTCGAAAATATTTACCCTCCTGATAATAAAAAATATGTTGCCAGAGTAATAAAAAATGGTGCTCTAATTTCACAAGCTTTAATATGGAGCCGGGTAAATAAGCCAGCTCTTCAAATGAGAAATCAATTTTCCGCACAATTATCATTAGGAAGCATCTTTATTGAAGGCAATTATAAATCAGGAACAAAATGGCAATTTAAATTTGCCTCTGAAGCAAAGCGTCCTACTTTCTATTTAGAGCCAAAAGATTGGAATCACAAAAATAGTCATGTTTTAAAAATTATAAAAGATGCTGGCGGAATCGAAATAAAAAATGATTTAAGCAATATAGATTTAATTGTAGAAATCTTTGAAGAAGAATATCGCGAGCGAATGGAGGCCTTTAACAATTCCTAGGATTTTGTTTGAATTTGGAGAATTTAACTTCGATAGAATTACTGTAAATTCGGTTTCATTAATTAAAGGAAAGTTTGACTTATCTATTACTCCTCGGTTCCCAAGGGAGTTTGATAAAAATTTCTGGTTTTACAACTTGGAATTTAAGCAAATAAATAACGAAAATAATCTAATATCTTTAGGTCCTTATTATCCCAAATTGAAGTTTAAGGAAGATAAATTGAGATATTTCAATCTAACTTATCCTCCATTCTCAGATATAATACTTAGTTCAAAATCAGGACCAATTATTCGAGCACCATATAGCTTCATAAAGGAAGCCAGAAAAGAGCAATTAAAAATATTATCAAATTTTTATGCTAGTTATTTAAAAATCCTTAATATTCCATTAAATTATGATAAAATAATTCCAGTGCCTGCAAAACCAAAGTATTCATTTAATTCAGTTAAAATAATTTGCCAAGAATTCAGTAAAATTTTTAATATTCCTACAGATTATGGATTATTAAGGCGAGTTTCAAATGAAGGAAAAAATTTTGAAATAATTGATCGATTTATTAATTTAAGCAATATAAAAATATTATTAATAGATGATATAATAACTAAAGGCGATACTAAAGATTCTATATGCTCAAAATTGAATGAGAGAGGATGTATTAATATATGTACTATAACCCTCAGTAAAACAGATCATAATATATATGAATAAACTCCTTAAACTTCTATTGTTATTTAAACCCGATAGTATAATGGTTTCTATGTTCATTTTATTTTCTTTTAAAAAACCCTTAAACCTAAATAAAGTGAAATACAAGAATTTCACCATTTTTTAAAAGTATTAATAATGGTAAAGTTGAAATTATTATGGTAAATTATTATACTAAAAATGATGTGATTTAAAATGTCGGTAGAAGAAAAATTATGTGTTAAAATTCTAGCTAATATGCTTAGTTATGCAACAAACCAAATTATGCAAATTGATGATGAATTCAAGGAGAAAATGAGCACATTAAATCATACAATCCAATGGAAAATCGGTAATGATCTAAATTATTATAGTGAAATGAAAGAGGGAAAAAGCGCCATGATAGAAGGTGAAACTGATAATCCTACAATAACTTTTAAAGTAGCAGATGCTGAAGTAGCATTAAAAGTATTGGGGGGACAAGCTGAAATTGATAAAATGGACAAGGACGTTGAAATAATAGGAGAGGCATCAAAAATATCCGAGTTAATGTTTGTATTAGATACATTAAGAAAATATTTAGGAGATATGAGAGATTAAGAGGTGTGTTGTTAAAATGGAAAAACTAGAATTACATGTTAAAATGTTTATTTACATTATGATGAAAGCTATTGAAGAAATCAATAAAATAGATGAAGAAATGCAAGAAGACATGGAGGAATATGAAGCAGTAATACAATGGAAGATCGGTGATAATATTAAGGGATATCAAGTATTCAAGGATGGAAACTATTCATTTGAAATGGATGCAGAAATTGATGATCCAGACGTCACGATGATAATTAATGATTTAGAAAAAGCAAAAGCTTTCTTTTTAGGTGAAATAGATGGTACTTCCGCATATATGTCGGGAGATCTTACAATTGAGGGAAGTCTTCCATTGATCTTGGAATATAATAATATAGGAGAATTCATAATGGATTACTTACAACCAATTAGAGGCTAAATAGCTTTTAAAAAAATAATAAATACTATACTAAAATTTTTTTATTCTTTTTTAACTCTCAAATACTTTAAATACGTAAATAATTTCTACTTATTATCTTGGATGACAGACACACGAATATTGTCGTCTTAGATAAAATAGACTTAATAGATAGCTATCATTTTAGAATTATACTCATTTCTATCATATTTAGAATGATGATTTTTTTTTTCTTTTAAAAAGCCCTTTATAACCTAAAAAAATATATTTTAATAATTATTTTAAAAAATTAGATAAACAAATTATTTAGTAAAATGGTTAAGTTCAGCTTATAATGAGTAAAAAAAAGCGGGATTATTACGAAGTCCTTGGAGTAAGTAAGGATGCATCAGAAAACGATATTAAATTAGCGTACCGTCGTCTTGCTAAAAAGTTCCATCCAGACATGAATAAAGACGATCCAAACGCAAAAGAGAAATTTATCGAAATATCTGAGGCTTATGAAGTTTTAAATGATCCTGAGAAAAGGGGAAATTATGATCGTTATGGATTCAGTGGAGTAAACATTGACATGAGTGACTTCTTCCGTGGAGGTGTTCCAGGTATAGATGAATTATTAAAGTCTATCTTCGGAGGAGGTGGATTCGGTGGTATTGGTGATATTTTTGGTGGATTTGGAGGTTTTGGAGGCAGAAACAGGCAAGCTACAACTCGCAGACAAGTTGGAGAGGACATTGAATCTCATATAGAAATCTCTTTTAAAGAAGCAATGTTTGGACTTAAAAAAGATATTGAAATAGAGAGATACGTGCCATGTGATCAGTGTGAAGGAACTGGAGCTGAAGATAAATCCAGCATTAAAAGCTGTTCTTCATGCCAAGGTTCGGGTCGAATGCGAAAAATGACTCATTCTGGATTTGGAACAATTATTCGGGAAGTAACTTGTAATGCTTGTCGAGGGACAGGTGAAATCATTACAAAAAAATGTAAATCTTGTAAAGGAAAGAAAGTTGTCCCCGAAGAAAAAACCATTCATATCAATATTCCCCCTGGTGTAGAAGATGGAGTTCATTTGAAAGTTCAAGGAGCAGGTCATATCCCGTCTACCAAATCAATCCCTGGAGATTTATATCTTGGAATTAGAATAAAGCAAAATAAGCAGTTCATCCGTAGAGGAAATGACCTTTATACAAAAGCCAATATTGATATCGTGACTGCGATTCTTGGAGGTAAAATTAAAATTCCGACTTTAGATTATAAAGAAAGAATAATTACTGAAAAAGAATTAGAGATCCCTCCTGGAACTCAACATGGAACTGAATTTCGCATTAAAAATCGAGGGGCTCCCTATTTAAGAGGAAAAAATAAGGGCGACCAATATGTTATAGCAAGTATTAAGATTCCTAAAAAAATAACTGATGATCAAAAGAATCTATTATTGAAATTTCAAGAATTAACAAAAAAAAAATAATCTTGTTTTAAATTAATAAAATGTTACATAATACGTATATATATTATACGGAGCGCATAAACTTAAGAATCAAATTTGGAATATCTTTTTTTTTTTAATCAAGGAATATATGGATATTATTTTAATATAAAAATTTAGTTAATCTATTTTTTTTTGAATATTTTACTTTGATTTTGTAAGTTCAATTAAATAATTAATTTTATAAGATTTTCTTATTATTTAATTGAGATAGTACTATCTGATTGAGATTTGTAATATGTCAGTATTATAGTAATATTTAAATACAAGAAAGATTATTTAATATATAAATAGTACTATTTAAATCCGACAAATTATGTCTTTAAAATCTCGAGATCAAATGAAAGAAGAAACTGAAAAGGAAATTCTTAATTATTTAAGATCTCAACCTAAACATGTCAGTTTTTATAAGCTCTATACTGACTTAAATTATACTTCTGGAAAAGCACAAACAGCTATTCGAAGACTACAAGCGGATGGTAGATTATATGTTAAAAAAAAAATCTCCAAATTCCAAACATTTGTTTATGATAGAGATTTTGAAATAGAACCAAAAATCATTAAAAATCTTGACGAAGACATTATGGTTTTTCCTTTCAACCTTCCATACTGGTTAGGCGTTATTCTAAAACAGATTCCTAAGATTTCTGATGATTATACAAGTTTCATGGAAATTGTTGAAAAATCTTTAATTAGTTTTTTCCAAGAAAAACTTCCCTTTGAATTAAAACGTAAAGCAATTCTTCAAGCAGCTGAAAAGGGAAAGATTCCTGAAAGTTTAGTAAAAAAATTAATAGGTGATAATTAATGAATGAGAGAAAGAAAAAAGATGATAAATATCTTGATTTTGCAAAACAATTATTTTCTAAACCTAAAGAAGAAGTAATAAGAAAGGTCCCAGAAGTTAGTTTGAGAAAACCAAGAATCACAGCCCCCATTAGAAAATATATGGACAAGACTGGTCGAGAAGCATTCGATGGATCTGGACAAAAGACTCCTGAATATGAAAATTGGTATAAAAATATATGGCCAACAATACGTACTACGAAATCTACAAAAAGAAAAGTTACAATTATCGAAGAAGAAGCAGTCTCTGAACAAGCAGACCTCTCCCCATTGATACGACAGAATACAAAAGCTCTTTTAACATTAACTAATTATATCAAAAACATTGATAATTCCCTTCAAAATCTGACCAAACAACCTTTAAAAGTTGAAATTGTAAAATAATATCCAACTTTTTACTATCTTATATCCAAAAAATTTTATATAAATCGATATTTATGCATAATATATGCATTATCTTAAAATTTAAATTTTTTTTTTATGAGGTAGCAAATTAATCTCAGTCACCGAGCTCCAACTTCAAGATTGGCGACAAAACCAACAAAAAGTTGAAATAGGACCATGATCAATTATTTATTGATGAATCGAAAAACATAT
>JAEOTJ010000327.1 GCA_016839905.1 Promethearchaeota archaeon
AAGAAACTAAGGTATAAGAACTCTTATGAGAATAGTGAAAAGTTCAATTATTATTATTCCATTATTCAAGATAATAAAAATAAAAAGCATTAGAATTTTAAACTAGTTAAAGATTTTTAACAAAATATACATTTTTTATTGGTTAGTAATCAAATGACTGAAACTCAACTTTATTTAGATGGAATTCAACTTAGATTGAATGTTCTAATGAGTGAAAGCAAGAAAAGAAGTATTTTGAAGACGTTAGAGGAACTTTTTAATACAGCTCTCAATTCTAATTATAATATTTCTCTTAATCAAGTTTATAATATAGTAGCAGGAGTATTCAATACAGCTCCTGAATATTTCATGCGAAAAATATATAAATCTTTTAATAAACTTATTACAAACTTACTTTCTGATGAAAAAATATTAGAGTTAGAGAAATATGTTCTCAAACTAATTTCTCTTCTGCCAGATGAAGAGTTTATTAGCATTTTTCCTGGAAAATTAATTCAAAATGATTCTCAGGTTAAAGGGAGAATCTATTTAACAAATTATCGAGTATTAGCACTAGGTAAATGGGGCGCAACTGCACTCTCTATGTTTGGTGCTGCAGCTATCGGTAGTAGTACAGGTTCAGGGGGATCAAACGTAGCAGTTTTTATGGGTATAAATGCTTATATACAAGAACATCTTCAAGCTAATCTTCAAAAAGTAATGAGGAATGATGTGTCCTTAGATAAGCCTTGTTTTGGTTATCAATATCCTATTTTAAAGGTATTTAAAATTGTTCGAACTAGTAATAATGTAAAATATCGTACGGTTATACGATATCATAAGGGAGGAAAACTGAAGAGAAAACGCCTAAATATCAAGATTTTTCCAAAGAAATTGGTGAATGAAACTGAAAATGAATTTAATAATAGAAGGGTTGAGCTTTTATACTCAATTGAACAAAGACTAAAACAAGGAGCGGTTTAAAGGGAAAAATCATTTTAAAATTGAAATATAATTGTTTAAATCTTTTATTTGTTTTTCAATCTCATTAATCAAATATTCTTTAGAAATTGCAGCATTTGTTTTTACTTCTTTAAGTTCTTTCACAGCTTCTTCATATAGTCTTATAGTTTCTGTTATTTTTTCTTCTTTTTTAGTAAGTATTGCTTGTTTTTTAAGGGAATTTGCTTTTTCTAAATGAATATCTAATTGAAAAGTCGCTTCTTTCTTCCTTTTTACAGTTTTAAAACTTATATCAATGCCCATTTCCTTCATTTTCTTAATTTTTCGTTGCTTGACTAGTATAATAGAGATTCCAATGAGAGAAAATATTAACAAAATCATTAAATATGATGTCCAATCAATGTAAATTGGTCTTTCACGTTCAAGCACCAATGCTGTTCCACTTAGTACTCTATAAGTTCCACCAGCAGCGATAAAAGCAGCATCCTCTGATATAGATACAGTCTCAATTGTACTTGCCCATATATAATTAAATACTGGAGTTGAGCTGGATTTATGATAAATACTTACCATTCCCCCTACCGGAAAAGAATGAATTCCAGCAACTGCATATTCCCCATCCTCACTTATATCGACAGAATCTACAAATATTCCAACTTTATGGACCCATAAAGGTTTTTCACTAGAATATTTAAAGAAATATACTTCTTTATTATTAACACTTCCTGCGACAATATATTTTCCATCCGCAGATATTGCTACAGATGGACCATTATATAATTCATAATCCCATTCTGGATCTGAATTATCTCGATTAAAAAGATATAGACTGTTGTTTCCTTCACTCGCACCTACTATGTATTTACCATTTGAAGAAAGATCTACAGCCTCGAATTCTGTAGCTTCATCAAAAATCCAGAGTGGTGTGGGGTTAGATGTATTAAATAAATAAAGACCTGATTCAGCACCTACTATAAAATAAGTTCCATCCTCTGAAATTTCGATGTCTCGCACATAACCCTCAATTATTTCAGAATAATTACTAATAAAAGATTTGCTGGTTCCTTTATAAACAAAACCCCCTGATGTTGCAATATATTCCCCATCAGCGGATATACAAACTTGACTACCAGTATCTTCACTCCAAATAGGATCAGAACTTGACCTTTCAAAAAGGTGAGATATTCCATCAAATTCTCCTGCTACAATTCTATCCCCGTTTTCAGAAATATCCACATGTTCAACTCTACTGTCAGTCTTATAATCCCATAATAATTTTTTTTGCTTTCGATCAAATAAGCAAACTCCGCCTCCTGCTGATATATGATCATAATCTCCATACCCAACTACAACATATTTCCCGTCACCTGAGATTACTACAGAATTTACTGGGAGGAAATTATTGTAGGAAAAGGAATTTGTTGATAAGTTAATCAAAAAAGGTATATAAAAAACACCAGATAATATTGAAATTATAATAGCAATTCTAATTTTCTTTTTTTTAATTTTTTTCAAAGGATTCTTCATAAGATATCATTCATTCTATTGGTTAAAATGCTAAGAACAACCTGAAAAATAAGAAAACAAAAATAATAATACAACAAATAATATAGCCTCTTTTTGATGTAGATCTTTTTAGTAAATCTGTATTAGCACAGTCTAAGCACAAATTATTTGATGTAAAACTACCTGTAGTTCGCCCACATCTTCTACATCTTACAGTATCTTGTGCTCTTAGACATGCTGGACAAGTAGCATTAAAATTGGCAAATTGATAATCATCTATTTCCTTATTACATTTTATACATGTGGGCATTTGAATTTCCTCATATTTCTCTTAGTATTAATAAAAAAAATATTTATTGATTTTCTTTCTCATAATACTTGTAAAACCACTCAATTTTTTCCATTCCAAAAATTTTATAAGAATAATGATATATATTGAAACACTAATTATACTATATTTTATATATTTTAACACTTGCTATTAAATTTAGTAAATAATTACTTTAATTTTTCCCTTCTATGGATTCCAATAGGTCTTTAATTCTCCTTTTCTTTTATTAATAACAACATCTAAATTTCCGATTAAATTCTTATATTCTTCAGACTCTGTAAAGGAATTTCTTTCTTTTAATGTTTTAAATTTTATAATAATTTATGCTATTTGTGGTACATGCCTAGTCTTTTTTGACATTACTTATATAAATAAATAAGATAATATAATTAAATCTATAGAAAGGTATAGTTTTCTAAATTAATGATATATGTAAAGAATAATTTATATTGATTTAGAGTATTAAACTCTATAAATATTAATGGGTTCAAACAATTGGAGAAACTTCTTTATACATCATCTAAAAGATTGATCCTTATATGCTTGGAATACGTTTTGGAGTAGAAAATGAACGGTCATAGGACCACAGCCCCCTGGTGAAGGTGTTATTGCTCCAACCTTATCTATAACGCCATTAAAATCTACATCACCACATAATTTACCATCAACTCTGTTAATTCCTACATCAATAATTACAGCATTTTCTTTTATTTTATCTTTTGTAATAAAATTTGGGCGACCTACAGCTATAATTAAAATATCCGCTCTTTTAATATAGGAATCTATATCTTTTGTGGAAGTATGACAAATAGAAACTGTAGCATTTCTTTTAAGTAGCATAAAAATCAATGGTTTACCTACAAGATTAGATCTATTTATTATAGTTACATCTTTACCTTTAATCTCTACATTATAATATTCAAGTAACGCGATAATCCCTTTAGGAGTACAAGCAGCAAGGCTTTCATCATAATCAAAAAGATTTCCACGATTACAAGGATGAAGCCCATCTACATCTTTAACTGGAGAAATACATTCCAAAAGCTCCGAAGTATATTCCTTTAAATGTTGCGGAAGAGGTAATTGTAATAAAATTCCATTAACAGAAGCATCATTATTTAACTCCTCGATTTCTTTTTTTAAATTTTCTTTAATAATATTTTCATCTAAATTAATTATTTGAGAAGTTATACCGACTTGCTTGCATGTTTTATTTTTAATGTTAACATAAACCTTCGATGCTGGATCTTCACCTACTAAAATTGTTATTAATTTAGGTGGAATACCAGTTTTTTCAAAAGTTTGCTGAATTTTTAATTTTAATTCAGAATTCAATTTATCTGCTAACTTTTTACCGTCTAAAATTTTTTCCATAATCTAATAAGCTATTATTCCAAATTAAAATTATTTATGTATTAAATTCTTCGTTTTCTCCATAAAACAATTAAAAGTGCAATCCCTATTCCAGTGCCGAGTAAAAGAATAAGTAAAATCCAAAAATTAAATTCAACATTCCAGATATCTTCATCTAACATTTGTAAATCTGCTTGAAAGATCTTTAATGTTTGAAATGCATTATAAGAACTGCTTACTGAAGAGAATTTTTGCTCATTTCCAGGACTATTTTCTGCAAAACCACCATCTTCAAAATTTTGCCGATTTAACACCCAATTAATTGTAGTTTCACTATTTAATTGTTCGCTATCTAATATTGAAATTGCTTTAACACAATAAAAAGTACTACTAAGTAAAGCATTATAAGAATAGCTGTCAGGTAAATACCCTCCATAATTATTTATATCATTCTCCTGGGAGATATAGAAAGAATCAAGATAATTTACTGTATTAACTCGGCTTTCTAATTCATTTAAATCACCTAATTCATTAATAATAAGTACGGTATAATAAGTATTCAATAGAGAAGAAGGAGAACTACTATTACCACCATATCCCCCGTCAGTATTATTACAATTTAAGACCCAGTTTTTATGTTGATTTTTATTAATATTATCAAATTCATCTATAATGGAATATAATTGAATGGCAAAATATGTTGAAATCATGCTTGCTGAGCTAGATGTATTTATTGGGGCAAACCCTCCTTCAGGTTGATTACATTGGTCTAAATAATCTTTAGTACGGGTAATTTCACTTGAACTAAAAGAATGACCAAGTATTTCCAATGCTTTAAAGAGATGATATAAATCATATATTATAGTTCTAGATTGTTTAAATAGACCATCAATTTTTCCTTTTAAATTGTCTTGAAATTCTTGTTTATCTACATTCTTTGTTACTTCACCAAAAAAATTTGTATCATTAAATAAATGATAGAATTTTAAAATTTCTAATGCATTCATGGTTGCTTCATAAGAAAAAGATTCAGATCGCTGAGTATTTGAGAATCCCGATTGCTCAATCTTAGTTGATAAGATATAATCCGTTAAAAAGATTTTTCTTTGCTTAGCAAAAACAAAAGGAATTATAGATGACATCATGAGCACTACTAATAAAAAAATAATCATTATATTCCGCAGTTTACTTTTCAATAAAATACCCTTTTTTTGAATAGCTAAAATTTAAAATTCTAAATATAACTTAAAATTAAAAATTAACGAAATTTAAGATTAAAAATAAAATGAAAGTTTTATTAAACCTAATAATATACTTGACTAAAGTCTCTATATAATAAAGTTTTATCTGCTTGAAATTGCGCGTACGTTACAAAATAAGCTCGAAAAGAATCTAAACTACTTAAAATTGATGCTCCATTAAAGATTGAATTCTGCAAATTATCAGGAATAAATAATCTTATATTATCATTAGAAGCATCTCCATTTATGGAAAATTCTTGAGCTCTAATATTGGATACGTTTCCTATAGGATCTTTAACATTATTAAAATCAGGTACATTAAGAGAATCCATGCTTTTTCCACAATAAGGACAAAAAACTGAATTTATATCTTGAATTTCTTTTTTGCAAAATGGACACTTTCCTTCTTCTTTCTTGGGTTTAGATAATTTATTTAAACCTATATTAAGTTGAGGCATTTTCATTAATGCTCCACATGAAGGACAATATTCTTTTCCATCAGATAAATCTATTAACTTTCCACAACTCGGGCAATTATCTTCTTTCTTTTTAACTACTTCAAGATCTTGAAGTTGTACCATCTTTTTTCTTACAGGTTTAGCTTTTTGTATGGATTTAGATTTTGGTATATTTCCTAACTGTGGAAGTAAGGAACTTAATTCATTTTTTATTCTCTCTTCAAAACCGTTATAGGACATATTTCCTCCAGATAAAACAATATTCCCTATTAAGTCTGGCCAATATTCATTACTAATTGCTTTTAAACAGTTAATTATTGCTTGTGGAATATTCATTATATTATAACCAAGCATGGCAGGTTGGAACATAACTTCAGGAGCTTCATATAGGAGGCGATGGGGCATTGGTACATATGTTCCATCAGGCATTGGTATATTAAATTTTTCACCAGAAATCTTGGGTTGTGTATTAGGATCCAGAGTGAAATAACAGTTCTTTTCCTTAATTTCTCTTATAATTTCTTCTGAAGCCGAAGAAGATAAATTAATTCCTTCCCTCATTAATAATGCTTTTAAATTATTATTAACATCTACTCCTGCAAGATTTAATCTTTGAACTGCTTGGTCATAAATTTTCCCTTTTATTATAGGAACAATCCATGTTATTCCATCCCCGCTCTCAATAACCAGTCCTGTAGTTAATCCTACTGAAAAGATTGATAATATCGGAGAAGATACCATCATTAAAGATTGAACTTTATGAGTTTGATAAAACAAACTTGCAATATATTCTTTAGTTTCATTTTGTTCAAAAGGTTGCTCGGCATATAATAAGGGATAATCTGATAGGGATTCTAAACGAAGAACATTATATATAATATGGTTAACGATTTCATAATAAGCATTCCAATCTGATATAACACCTCTTTGGATAGGATGACTAATTTTTAATACGCCACGCATTCTCATTGCGTCATCCCCTACATATAAAGATCTAGTACTTACATCGGCCATTACAGCTTTATATTTCTCTGTGCCAGTTATGCTTGGAAAGATATGTCGAGGCTTTTTTTCTCCAGCAAATCCAACTTTAGTATATGCACTGCCTATATCAATTATTACTGGTGTTCCAGGAGCAGGAAATTCCATATTTTATCAATAACTTTTATAATTACTATATTAATTAAAGAATTTCATAATGTTATTGTTAATATTATTTTATAATTATAAGAATTTTTTCAATTAAAATAATTTAATTTTTATAGATTCTCCGAATTTTTTTTCAATTTGCTTATATTTAGTTAATAAAAATGTCCCCCAATTATTTAAGGTAACCCAACCTCCGCCACCAGGCCCTCCCTTCCCTGTAATTACAGGACTTAAACCTGTTCTATTTTCAATTCTTTTTAAAATATTCCAAGCGTATTTATAGGAATACCCACACTCTTTTGCCGCTTTAGTTAATGATAACTTCTTATTTCTCTCGATATTTTCTAATAAATTTGCCCAACCAGAACCTAAAATACTTTTATTTTCAAATTCAAGCCAAAATTTTATACCAAAACCTATTTTAGATTTTAAATCTTCAATGTTAAGTTCATTTTCCATGATAACCAATTAATTAACGTTATATAAATTAATATATTTTAGAAGAGAAAAGAATTAAAGTTAAGGAATTTTTACTTTTTTAAAAAATATTATTGAATTAAGTCATGCTTGGTTCTAGAAGAGATAATTCTATAAAGCGTGGAATAAAGATTAATCAAAATTTATATTATTTTTCTGAAACTTTAATGCTCGATTGTAATCAGTATGTTATTAATGATCCAGATTCTAATGAACTTGCACTTTTTGATGCAGGAAATGGAATATCGTTAAATGGATTAATTAAAGGGATGAAAGAGTTAGATCTTGAGTATAAAAATATAACTAAAATATTTCTTACTCACGAACATGTGGATCATGTTTTAGGTTTATATAAATTAATGGAAATTTTAAAGGATAATCCTCCTGATATTTTCGCTTATGGTGAAACATCAAAAATTATACAAAAAGGAGATGAATCGCAAATATTTCCTGGAAATCTGGGAATAAATCCGAGGATGTTTGGAGTTGAGATTACTCCTTTAAAAGTAAATGATATAGAAGGAATTAATGAAATTGGTTTTGGGCAAGAATTTAATTTTCAAATTCACTATACGCCTGGACATTCGATTGGATCTGTAAGTTTTTTTGAACGATCAAAAAAAATATTAATCCCCGGAGATCTAGTGTTTGCTGGAGGGAGTTTTGGACGATATGATTTTCCCGGAGGATCTTTAACAACTCTTCAAGAATCTATTAAATTTGTAAATGATTTAGATGTTAAATATCTACTTCCAGGTCATATGGGCATTAGTGATAAAGGGAACCAACAAATTAATCTTTCAAATAGAATTGTCCAATCTTTAAATTTCTAGTTCTGACTTCAAGGTAATTTTTAATTTACATTCATAAAAAAAAACTAACTTTATAAAAAAATAATATTTTTACAATTCATATTTTCAAATTATTTTGTTTGAAATAACATTTTTTAAATAAAAAGTAAACAATTATTTTAATAATCTACTTTTAAAAAAAAAAAACAAAACAATTTAAAAAAGTGATATGTGAATGCCGGAAGAAGCTAAAGTAAAAAAACCCGTAAATGAGGTTATTTTAAGAAGCTATCCAAAAGTAATTTTCTTTTATCCACTCTTTCTTGTCACATTGATATTAATGGTTATTGAGTACGTGAATACTTGGCTTAACAATGAGCCATTGTCTGTATTAGGAATAATTTGGTTTATAGTATTCTTTTCTAATTTATTCGTAATTGCCTTTGATTTCTCTAGCACTAAATTCTTTATTTTGATTCTAGCAATTATTCTTGTTGTCTTGCTTATCATATTTTTAATTATGCCAAACTTTGAAGTGAGTGTCGGAAAAAATAAGGGAGATCCAATATCATTTGGTTTACCAGTCATCTTTTATGCAGTCATGTTCTTGATATTAGGTTTCATATTATTTTTTGTCATTCTTAGTACTCGATTCTCATTTTATAAAATTGAAAGAAACGAGATATATATAAAGAAAGGACTAGTAGGTTCTGCTGAAAGGTGGCCAGTGAAATCACTACGCATGCATAAACAAATTCCAGATATATTTGAGTACATCGCATTAAGGGCAGGTTCAATTACATTAATGCCCTCTAAAGATAAAGTAATTCATTTAAACACGATCTTAAATATTAATAAGAAAGCAGACGAGATTGACGAACTTTTAAGTCGAATTCGAGTAGAAATTGACGATCATGCATGATCTTAAAAAGAATTAAATTATAATTTTTTTTTTTTAATTTTTTTTTTATAACATTAAACTATCTTAAATAAATTTTCGAACAATCTGAAGAGTAATATACAATTCTTCCGCAACTTTAAGAACCGTCTTTCACTAATATATCTTTAGAATAGCGAGATATCTCCTTTCCAAGCTCGCTTTTTTAGCCTAATGATACAACTTCTTTAATTCTTCATCAGAGATGTGCTTGATTACTTGTAACTATATGATATGGAGACATTAAAAGCGAAATCTTTTATGAGAGGGATTGATATTTATGTATCTCTCAAATAAAAAAATATTCAAAATAGATTACTGTAAAACATTTATATATTTCTATTACATAATATAAAACTAAAAGTTATTCAATACTCATTAATTTATAAAAAAATAATTTTTTAAAAATTGAGAAAAATATATGCAAGAAATTTCAAATTTAGAAGTTAATTCTCAAATAAAAAGGAGAATGAAAATTGCTATATTTACAGATACATTCAAACCTTGTGTTAATGGAATTGTAGATGTAGTTTGGTCAATGGCAAAAGGTTTAAAAAATGAAGGTCATATCGTTCATTTATTCGCCTTATCAGATGAAAACAGCGATGAAGTGGTAGAAGATATAGTTATACATAAATTTAGCTCAAAAAGATCCCAAATATATCAAGACTATATGTTTCGTTTTAGATTACCATTAAGAAGAGTTTTTAAAATTGCTAAAAAAGAAAATTTTGACATACTTCATTCTAATTTACATCTGTGTTTAGGTATGTGTGCGTTAGTTTTAAATAAAGTAAAAAAAATTCCATTAATAACCACCTATCATACGTTTATCCCACAACTTCTTCAAACTTTTTTCATAGATTGGAATTCAGACAATTCTTTTAACAAACCAAGTTCAATCAATTTACTTGAAAAATTAAGAATCGATAAATTATTCTACAGATCTATTTTTGCGTTGGTCTATTGGTGGTTAGCTTATTTTAATATGGGATCGTGTTTATTAGTACCGAGTAACTTTGCAAAAGAAAAACTTAATGAACATGGAATTGGAAATAATAAAACATTTGTTATTCCAAATCCATTTAGTATCGAAGACTTTCTCGCTTCCTCTACTAGTAATTTAAATAAAGAATTGGATATTATTAAAAAAGAAGGGGAAAAAACACCCATTTTACTCTATGTAGGAAGACTTAGTGTAGAAAAAAAAATTAATGTTTTAATAAAAGCCCTAAAATATTTAAAATATGACTACAAATGTTATATAGTAGGAGATGGGCCTATAAAAGATTTTTTAGAACAGCTCGCTGTTAGAGAAGGAGTATCTGAAAAAGTAACCTTTACTGGTTTTCTGAGTAAACCAGAGTTATTGAATTATTATAAAAACGCAGATATATTTGTATGTCCTGCTATTTTTGACACCTTTAATAATTGCATCATAGAAGCCTTATACTTTAATTTACCTGTTATTATAGATAGAAACAATGGAGCTACGGATTATGTTAGGCATGGTGTTGATGGATTTATTGTTGATCAAAATAAACCTAGAGAATATGCAAAAGTAATAAATAATTTAATAGAAAATGAAACTCTTAGAAAAAAAATTAAACAAACCCCTAAAAACGTACAAGAGATGAGCATCAAAAATTTTGTTTTAGAAATTCAAAAATTCTATTTTAATCCTAAAAAAACAAAATTTTTTAAATTCCTAAAAAATATTTTTAAATTCTTCATTGGTACCACCTATTCATATATAATACTAATAATAAGTGATAGGATAGGTAAAGCAACTACTCATCCTTAAAAGGATGACAATCGGTGTAATCATCTACTCGGTAAAATAAGAAAGCATCGCCCCCATAAATAGGGGTGATTTCTTTAGTAATTATTAGATTCAATAAATAATCCAAGTAGTATGGATTTTAATTATTAAAATAGAAAAGTTATTTAATATATGAAACTTAAAAAGGAATATGGGATTTATAAATGATCGTATCCAAAGAAAAATGAATGAGAGAACCAAGATAATTGGAGATCAAATATTACCTTATCTCGACGATAATAAAACAGTCTTGGATTTTGGTTGTGGAGATATGTTAATTGATGAATATCTCTTAAAAAACAGAAATGTTGAAATTACAGGTATTGATATAATGGATTTCGAACATCCTAAAATTAATTATATCCAATCTGCTGGAGGTAAATTCCCTTTTGATGATAATCACTTTGATATAGGATTAGCAATTTTTGCACTCCATCAAACTCGTAATCCTGAATTTTATTTTAAAGAACTCGTTCGAGTAACAAAATCCAAATTGATAATATTAGAGGATACTTATATCAATAGATTAGAAAAATATTTTACGTATTTTCTAATCTGGCTTGGAGATTTCATCGTGTATTTAGCCCCAATCACACCACTTCATTTTAGATCCTTAGATCAGTGGTTTAAATTATTTAAAGACGCGAATCTTAAATTAACAGCATTTAAAAGGATTTACCCTTATCCCATTCCTGGTGTGCCATTAAGAAATGTTGTAATGGTTCTCAAAAAAACTATTTAATTCATTTATGACCTATTTTATTGAATAATCTGTAATTGTTTTTGGCCATATAATTACACTTATAAGATTTAAGAGAGATTTATACCGATTTAATCTTCGATTTTTATGTTTTTCCTCTCTATAATAAGTCCTTCTATATGCCTCAGCAAATTTCCATCCTTTAAGGTGTATGGCATGAATTCTAGTAACAATTTTATAAATAGGACGCGTGTATTGCATTGCCCAAATTTGTGATTTATGGGTATAAATTAACTTATAAGTAAAATCAACTCCTTGTTTTTTAAATGGCCATTTAAAAGTAGGATCTAAGGGCGCATAATAATATAATTTTGGTTTTAAGGTTATAATTATCTTATCATAAATATAATATACAATCTTACCTATGTTCATGTGATCCCAATGACGATAATAAGTGTTCAATGGTGCTGGTGTAAAAATTATATCGGGTTTTTCCCGCTCTAAATAATTTTTTACCATCTCTATTATATCTCTTTTGAATTTCACATGTCCATCCATTACATCGAAAAAATGGACTTGCTCTGGTTCGATTCCTTGAATTTTTAATGAGTTATATAACTCTTTTGTTCTGATATTTCCTAATCTTTTACCTTTGAAATGATCCTGCTTAAAAAACGGAGTACCAAATTCACCTCTAGTCATTGAGGCAATTTTTATAGCATACTTTTCTTTTTTCTGTGATAAATAATGTATTAAATGACAACAAAATAAATCTAAATCATCTGGATGGGCTTGAAAGAAGATTATTTTTATCATTGTAATTCAAAAATCAAATAAATATTGAGTATTTTCTTAAATATGAACCTTCATTGAGATTTAATAATTAAAAAAATCTTATATTAAATTCATTTAAAGTAAAGAAAATATTAATATTAACTTTATTTTTAGAAATTGATATATTCAAAAAATTCATATTGAAAAGAATTATTATTGTAAATTAATCATGTTTAATGTAGATGAATTTCAAGATAATTTCTTTCTTGAAAATGCTATTATAAAATTGAATAAATTATTGGACAAGGATAAATCTGTTAAAGCTTTAAAAATTATAAATGAACTTGAGGGAATGTTAGAAAGTCCAGATTTAACCGTCCCTATATCATATATTCTAAGCATTATCGCAGAAAATAAAATACAATTAATTTCAAATAATTTAATTAAAAAGTTAATTCCTTTTTTGCATTCAAAAGATATTAAATTAAGAACTAATTCAATTATAGTCATAGGTTTTTATTGTTTGTCTAATCCTAATTATATTGAGAAATATTCTCATGAATTTGCAAATCTTTTAGTAGAAAAATCAGATAAAGATATTAGGAATAATGGACATTATTTTTTGCAAGAATTCGATAAAATTTCACCAGGATTTATTACCGCCTATAAAGAAACTCTTTTAAAGGCATTTTTAATCGAAAATAGTGATGAAAATATTTTATCTTTATTAAATTTCCTTGAAAAATGTAAAGATTTAGACTTTAAACAGCTCTTAAAATTTAGAAAAATTTCAAAAGTGTTAATTTCTAAATATTATGATAATACATCTTCAGAGATATTTACTATTTTAGAAAGTCTAATTAAAAAATTTTTTCCTTCTCTAAATGATATTGATTTTATGACATATAAAGAAAATGATTTGATAGATCTTTTAAGCGATTTATTTTTAATGAAGGCTTATGATTTTTCAAAAATATCTAAAGAAAAAAATATTAGATTTAATGATTTTATTAAACAGATTAAAAAAACACTCTTGAAAGATAAGGAAATCTTTTTTTATATAAAGAACAAAGAAAAAAAAACCTTATATATTTATGAACTTGAAAAAAAGAAATTTATTAAATTTTTTGAGATAAATAATAAGATCTCTCTAGAAAAAATTAAGGAAAAATTCTCACCAATACTACATGAAAAAGAAGTAAAAAATTTTCTAAATACATTAATAAAAATTGGGCATATTAATGGATATTTATCCAAGTTTTATTTTTATCCAGTCTCTTATCTAAAAAACGAAATTCTTAATAAATTTCAACAAAAAGGTATTGTAAATCTTAAAAATTATAATTTTTTACCACATAATTTTGTTTATAACATAATAGAGAAAGCTACTAAAGAAACAAATCGAGAATTTTTATTAGGAAAAAACAAAAAAGCATATTACTCATTAAAAAATATTCAATACCAAATCAATTCAGTAGCAGCAAAAAATAATTCTCTTGATTTAATAGCCTATAGAGAAAGATTAACAACAGAAGATTTTATTAAATTAGTAAAGAATCTACCAAAAGAATATTTAACAAACTTTAGAAAAGGAACTCATTGGTTAACTAATATAGGAAAAACTAAGATAAAAAAAGAAATAGATAATTCAAAAATAATAGGTTTTTTTGATATAAAAAAAATCTCAGAGAAACTTAAGATTAGAAAAATTTTGTTAATGGATGTTTTAGAACTCTACGTAGATTCTCGTAGTGGAATATGGGATAAATCCAAGGAGATTTTTTATTACTCAAAATTTTTAAAAGAAAAGATAGATAAAATAGATAAATTTTTAGAAAAAGAAGAAATGAATAGAATAATTGATAATTTAGCTATTACACTAAATATTGATAAAAATCATATTTTAACTAAAATTGATGAAAATTATAAATTAATCGGGGAAGAAATAAAAGCAAGTGATAAAATTAAAATAAGTGAATATCTTGAAAAAACGGGTATGGAACATGATATTTTTATTAAATTCATTGAAGATTTAGAATTGAATTATTTAATCCAAGGAGATCGTTTAATATTAAATCCTAAAAAAATCAAGGATGCTAAAAATAAGATTAAGAATAATTTAATTGAAAAGTCAAAATCATTGAATTATATTACTATTGGAAACTTTGATATTAAATCAGATATAGTCAAGGATTTAATAAAAGGACTTCAAGAAGATACTAAATTAAAAGGAATTTTTCATGAAGAAGGGGGGGAAATGAAGTTTTATACGGCAAGAGGAATTGAAGAAATGATAATGGAAAATAGCTTTGCGTTTTCATTTCATGATTTATTTTATGGAAAGGAATTGTCTGATAATGAAATTCAAATTATACGAGAAGTTTTTGATAATTTAATAAATAGTAAAAAAATAATGGGAGATTTTAATGAAAAAACTCTATCCTTTTCAAGTCAAGATTTTTTATTTACTATGGATTATAATTCTAATTTATCTGAATTTGAAAAAATGATAAATAATTATTTTCAGATATTTGATAAAGAGTTTCAAAAAATAAGAAAAATATTAAGAAAAAGAAATGAAATAATTTTTCCTCAAGAAATAAAGATTATTCAAGAAATTATTGATAAAATTAATACACACTATGTGGCTTGGAGCCATAATTTAGAAGGTTTTATTCATAACGCAAATAGAGCCTTATTGAGAGAACAAGGATACACGCGTAGTAAATATGATTCACTACCCATACAAAAGAAAAAGGAAATTAATTTATTTGAAGAAGATATTGAAGTATATGAAAATATGAATAATTTTAAGGAATGGACAAAATTATTCAATGATATAGAAAATAAATATGGAACTTTAATATTTTTTCAAAAAAAATTATTAAAAGATCCAGATAATAAGGAAATTGAACAAAATCTCAAAGATTTATTAGAAAACTTGAATATAACTTAAAGTTTTAATGATTCCCTTTCTTTATTTATTTCTTTTATAAAATCTTTAATGTTAATTTGATTTTTTGGTTTTATTTTATAAGTTTTTGGTTTAACGATTCCATTTTTTTCTAATATTTCCCTTTGTTCAAGGAAATTTAAAGATCTCCATATAAAATTTATTTTTGAACGATTAGAGGACTCAATTGATAAGCATCTTCTAATTCTTTTAGTATTAACCATATTTATTTTGTTTTTTATTAATTTATTTATTGCTTCAAGTGTTTCTTCCAAGTTTTTTAAAAAAAAGTCCATTATTTATAAAACCCCCCCCTTATTAAAGGTATTACTTTTTTTTTTTTTAACTCAAACAATATTAATAGGGGTATTAAGAATTATTCAATTTCTAGTGAATAAATTTAAGCAACATAAGTATATAAACCTTTTTTCTCAAAAAAAAACTTAAGTCGAAAGATTAAAGTAAATTAAGATTTAGATTTAAGCGTAAGAAATTATTAATATTTTTATCCAGAATTAAGTTATAGAGAAAATGGGATTTTTGACTCTCCTTACTAAAAAAAAAAAGACTTTTACATATATAGGATATATATTTATATTAACATGTTATTAAAACTAGTAAAACTTACCTAATCTTATTTAAAATTATCAAGAAATCTTGACAACTTATGGGTTTAACACCAAACCCTGTATCCCATCATCTGATAGAGAATTTGGGAATGCCTTCTTCATGATGTTATATCCTGCATTCACATCGGCATTAATAATCGTTCCATTGTGAGATTTGAATAATCCTCTTTTTTTGAATGATCTCATCAAGCATTTGTAAAAAACTGATTGTGCCTTTCAAATGATATATCAGAAGCAATATCACTAAGTAATCCATTCAATTGAATACCATTTGAAAAACACCAATTTTTAAGTATTTGAATTTGATTTTCTAGATCTTTCTTCTGTTTATTTGCAGAAACTCTTGCATGAGCATTAATCTTTCGTGGAATATCTCTATTAAAAAATGAATATACAGATTCTTCATCAAAATCCCAATATCCCTTAGGTAAACGATTTGTTTTTATAAATCCATTTTCTTTATATTTATATAATATAGGCTTTGTAATTTGTAATAATTTACAAGCGTCTGACGATTTCATAATAATTATATAAAAAAGTTGTATATTTAAAAATAGATACTTATGAGATTTTCTAGTTTATTAATCCATATTGATATGATAAGATCATTGAATTGTATTGTGAAATTCAATGTCTGAAAATTCTTTTACCACAAAAAACTAATGAACATCCTAGCTCATCAGCTTTATGAATGATTGTCTCATCCCTAATAGATCCTCCAGGATTAATAATGGCTTTAGCACCAGCATC
>JAEOTJ010000328.1 GCA_016839905.1 Promethearchaeota archaeon
TGGTGATTTCATTCTAAAAGATTTGATTTCTCCAGAATTAGCACATTTAATGAGTCGGGGGTGCACTTTAGAGAAAAAATAAAAAGGGGTTAATTTTTAATTTATCATTCATTTGAAAAATTAACCACTCATTCTTTTTTATCTTTTATTTTTTCCTCTTTCTTTTCTTTTTTTTCTGATTTTTTCTTTACTTTATCCCCTTTCTTTTCCATTTTTTCTGCTTTTTTCTGTGTTTTTACTTTCTCTTTTTCTTCTTGCTTTTTTTCTTTTTTCTCAATTTTATCATAGCGTTTCTTCATTTTTTTAGAGGGTTCATAACCGTTCGGGTAGAGATTTGTTATTAACCGGGGTGTTGTATCATATCCGTGCTTTTCCATTTTCTTGTATAATTTTTGGGAATTATTCTCTTTTGTAAAATCCATTATATCCAAAGCAAGAAAGATAAAACAAAATGCCGTCAGAAAGGGCATTCCCCAAAACATCACTATAACCATGAATAATCCAAATATAAGGAAAAGTAATTCTTCTGCCTGAAAGAATCCAGAAAAATCTACTGTTAAGAAAAATTCGCCAAAAGTCATTATAGCGGAGATTCCTGCGACTCCTGAGATGAATGCTTTTGCCCACACACTTATTGCCTCTATATCTCCTGGTTTTTGATATTTTTTAGACTCCATGTAATAGACAACACCAGCGTCATCAAGTAAATAAATACCCGCAATTAAAAAACTAAATAAAGTAAACGATAATATTATGGGTAGCGTACAGAGTAGCATATATCCAACCATAAAACCAAAGAATTCATTAGAACCAAACGCATCAAAACCCTGGGGGTAATTAAGAATCGGAGCAAATGTGTTGTAAGAAAAGAAACCCACAGTTATAGAAAGGAGTAATGGTAATAACGCTCTTTTTACTCTATTAAAATTACCTAACTTGGTTCTATCTCCCATATCCACTACTACAATTTCAGTTTTATTTGATTTTGATATTTTAAAAATTGTATTCCGTAAGCGAATGATAAAGTAAGCAAAGCGGGGAGCAAATTGATTATATATTGCCGCAGTTAACGGTAGCATTCCAAACCATATTATAGATATGATAATGAAGTTTACAACGATTTGAGACATTTGATTCCCAAGGATGATAGTTGAATTAAAAACATTCAAGACTGTTAAAAATAACATAAAACTAATGACCATTATGCTAATGCATAAAATATTGGTAATAGAACCTAATTTATTCTCTTTAAATCCTTTTTTTATGTTAAATCGCAATTCTTTTCCTTTGAAAATTAAAATTATAACACCAAATAATGTACATCCGATAAATATTATGAACAATGGAAATCCAATTGGAACATCAGGAGATAGAAAAATAGGAACCGGATCCATTACTGCTAGAACTATTATTCCCCCCTCATATCCCATTCCAACATCATCAATATCATCATCATTCATGTCTGGAATATTTATCATTATATTTGGACTTTTATCGATATTAATCTCACCAAGAGATTCCCCGTCTTCGGAACTTAATATGTGATAACGACTTACACTATTCATTGATAAGATTGGCGTTATTTTTTCTTGTACGAGTAAATCTGAGATGGAGTCGTCGTCTAAATCATTATTTAAAACAATACCCGACTCAGAGCCATCAGCTTCTCTTGTTATGCTCCATTTCTCTTTTAACTCTCCCATTTTTAATGAATATACCCCTAAGAAAACCTCATCACTACCTCCTTTCTTAGAATTCTGAAATAGTATGAGAGTTTCCCTATCACCCTCTTCCGTGGATATTTCCTTTAAATTAGGAGGATTATCCCCTTCCATTTCAATATTATTAAAACTATTAATGATAGTTCCGTCTGATCCATTGATTAATAGAAACTTACTTTCATAATCAGAGATAAGGATCTCCTTGATTCCATCCAGGTCTAAATCTTCTATAATTATTAAGGTATTAATGTCAATGGGTAATGATTCATTATAAAATATGGTGTCGTTAAAATTAACAGAGCTAATATTAAGTAACATTAACTTGGTAGCATCCGCATATAATAAATGCTCTTTGTCATTATGGTTAAAATAGTGCAAACTGGGCATCTTAAACTCTACTTGGTCATTTAAATTCTCTTCAAGACTATGCACTATACGATAATTCTGTAAGGTCCCATTCTTATAATAACTATTAATAGTAGTGTTAAAGTTTTCTTCTGAAGGAATATAAACTTGTTCTAAAGTAATAAAATCTTCAATTAAATCCTCAGAGTCCTCAATATTTAAAAAGGCTCTTGTATAAGAATTGGAAACATTAACAGTATCACCTTCTAAAATACCGATCTTTTTTCCATTCTTTCCATTTATAAAAAAATTTGAGAAATGTTCATAATACATTTGAGGTTTTTCTGAACAATCCTCACAATTAGGATCGGTCATCCATTTATCTGATACTGAAGCTTTACAAACAAAAAAATCATTAAAACCATCTCCATTAATATCATTGACACGAAAAACCTTCTTAATAGGTCCATTATATTCCTTTATCCATAATTCTTTTCCCGTGGCACCATCTAATAATCTTATATTTCCATAGTTAGGTATATTATGAGTAATTTCACTTTGACTACCTCCATCTCTCTTATATCGAATATCCATGAATGATAAAATCTCAGAGATTCCATCTCCATTCTTATCATCTGATATAACGGGATAACTTTCCCCAGGATAAACATTTTCGTAGTCGTTATTAACCCAACCGGGCGCAATTTCCATCTGTGTAATAAATATGAGGCCTAAAATACCAAATATTAAGAGCGAAATACTAAATAAAATAAGGCTCAAGGAAGTAGATTTTGGAGTATCTCTTTTTGAATCATTCATCATAATAACATTTTATAAAGAATTTGTAATAATAAATATTTTAATAGATAGAATTTAAATACTATTTATTTTATTTATTCAAAAGAGAGCATTCGAGAAAGTGAAGAATATTATCAAATTCCTTATTTTTAATCAATCTTTCTAATTCTTCTTTTTTTTCCTTAGAGATGTGGTAAGGAAAAGTTTCTATTAATTTTCTTACTTGCGTTAATCCAAGGTATTTTCTTGTATAATCCGCTTGAGAATATTTATATGTTGTTAAAAATTCACTATCTAATTCTTTTCTGAAATGTTCTAAAATGAAGTTAAAATAAAATTTTAATAGGATTTGATATTCATTTGGAAGAGATGGGTCAAGAAATAAGTGAATTGGATGGGTTCTATAGGTATTTCCAGATACATAAATTGCATCTACATCATAATCTTCTTTAATAAAATTTAAGCCTGCTCTTCCATCATATGAACCTGTATCTACAGTCCGCACGTATAATATATTGGATTCAATTTTTTGTTTTAAATCATCATTTACTTGGAGAATTTTTCTCCTATATTTATTATTTTGATAAAAATTAGCATCTATTACATAGATTTCATTATCTCCAAAATTCTCAATAACTTGCGACCTCAATAAATAGTAAGATACTTCTAAAGGTTTTTGTGCTTTATATTCTTTAAGGAAATCATCGAATTCAGAACCTGCTCTATATTTATGAATTGGATCTAAAAGATATTCTTTTTTTAATATTAAATCATCCTTCTTAATTTTAATGCCTTCAAACCTTTGAATTTCTGCTTTAGAAATTTGTTTCCTCAAGAAAAAGCCGATACAAATGTTAGTCCCTGTATGCTTGAATATTTTTTTTTCAAAAATACACATTTTTTTTATTTGATAATGTTTTAAAAAGTCTCTTCGAAATTTGTTTGAAACTGAAGCACCAAATAAGAAATTTGATGGAATGATATATATTAAGTTTTGAATATTATTTTTTAAATCACTCATCATGGCAATTTGATATAAATCTTGATAACCCTCATTTTCATCTTGAAATAATTTTAAATATTTCTGAGTTTCTGTGTGCTTTCTAATATATCCAAGGTAAAGGTAAGGAGGATTAGTTATGTGATATATTGGAAGTTGGCTTCTTTGCAAGATCTCTGGAAATCCCCTAAGATTATCTCTAAGCAAGATATTCCTTCTAGCAATATCTACTGGAATGCCACAATTCTGAGCATTGTATATACATTTATCAATCATTTCTGGCTGAACGTCAGATAAAAAAATGTGGTCTTTAAAAAAATCAATTCTCTCTTCTTGAGGAATAAATTCTAATAATGGTAAAATTAAATTTCCCTCTCCAGCATAAAGATCCATCCAAAGGAAATCTGTCAATCTTATCTTGGTCTTTATTTCTGGATATATATAATTTAGAAATATATCCTTAGAAGTTAAATGAGCTCCATATGTTCGTCTTTTATTTTTTTCCATATGTTAATATTCCTGCTTGTGTAGGAATTTCAGCACGATATTTTAAAACAAGCGTGAAAATATCAATAAATTTATGGTATTCCTCGGTTGTAAGGTTTTCAAAAATAAAAACACAATCTCCTTTATTTTTAGGTTCTACATTGAAACAAATCCTATATTTATCTTTGGATTCTTCAATATCAAATGATAATAATCCATCTAAATCAAGAATTACGATTTCATCCTCTTTCTTTAAAAACCTCTCTGGAACAACTGAAAAATCATAGTATTTATTAATTTTATTACTCGTGATAAGTCTCTTTTCCGTGACTACTTCACGTTTTTCATAGGATTCATCTTCGATGTCTCCCTTGTTCATTACTTCCTTAATTCTATCTTTATATTTCTTATTTTTCAATAGATCTTTTGACCAATTGTCTGAAAGCTTTATTTGGGAACTTTTAATCCATAGTATTTTTTCATCTTTATCAAGATATTTTTCAATTTCAGTTAATTTTGACTTTCCTTCATGTTCAATTTTTGTACCTAGTATTTGCTCTTCTTTTAATCGATCTCTAACGCTGTTCAAAACGTAATATTTATCTTCAAGTTTTTCTTCAACTTTCATTGATTCTAAGCCAAAAACATTCAAGAATTCCTCTAATTCATCTCCTTGATCTATAGATAATATCTTACAACGATGATATCCATTTTTCATTAAATCTCCTTGAGTGCTAGTAGCAGCCCGAGACCCAACAAATCTCTTTCTCACGGGGGCTTTTGCACCCTTCCATAAGTAAATCTTTCTTAAGTCTTCTCTAACAATTATTAATGTTTTTTCAGGATGTAAATAGAATTTTAATTCTTCCATTTCAATATTTATTTTATTAGTTTCACCTGTTTCTTCAACCTCAAAAACCATAAATTCTTGGTATTCCGTCATTTAAACCGTAATCCTTTTAGATAAAATTATTATATATATATTCATAAATTAATTTATTTTAAACTTATATAATTAATTAATTTTAATGATATTAAAAATTGCATTTTTTTGTATATTATTATTAAAAAAAAGAAGGATTTAGAGGATTTTTTTATACAAAAGGATTATTCAGGAGCTTCCATTCCAATAAATTTCAAAGCCTCAACTGCTTCATATGCAACGGTAATAGTATATTTATACCCTTGAATGTTAGCGAACATTAGCAATCGTTCTACTGCCCTATCAATTGATTCTTCCAGTTTTCCTGGTTTGACTTTATAAAAACTGGTTACCCGGAACATTCCGTCAACGGCCTCAACTGCAGCTCTTACAACAGGTTTAGCTATAGATCTATCATCGGGATACTTTTTCCTCATTTCTATATAGGTTTTTCCTACCTCTTCTGCGAGATGATGAGGATATTCGGATAATACTTTAACATACATTGAATTTATTCACCTTTTTTATAGTAAAGATTAATATTGTACCTATATTTTAAATTTTTACTTATATCTTAAAGTTCTATAATTATACATTATTTTAAATTTTTAATAATATAATCTTAAAATTTTTAAACCTAATGAATTTTATATCATTAGAATTATAATGGAATTGTCCAAAGATCTTAAAGCTAAACTTGATGGTATTATAGATGAATTAAAAAATCAAAAAGTTATCGTAGCATTTTCTGGAGGTGTAGATAGCTCGCTTCTTGCTTTTCTTGCTAAAAAAAATGCGAAAGAGACACTTTTAATAACGGAACGGTCAATTTTATATCCTGAAAGAGAGATAGAAGTATCAAGATTTTTTGCTAAAAATTATGATATTCCTCAAGTTCTTATTGAGAGAAATCCCCTAGATGATGGAGGATTTAAAAGTAATCCTAAGGAAAGGTGTTATATTTGCAAAAAAGGATTATATGAAGAGATTTTAAAGATAAAGAACTCAAAAAAGTATGATCTTATTTTAGATGGCTCTAATTATGATGATTTATCTGATTACAGACCTGGGATGCGAGCCGTAGAAGAATTAAATATTTCCACTCCATATATAGATTTTAAAGTTTATAAAGATGAAATAAGAAAAATCGCTAAATTTTATGGTTTAAAAGTCCAATCTAAGCCTTCGATGGCTTGTTTTTCTTCTCGTATACCTTATGGACAATCAATAACAAAAGAAAAACTATATCGAATTCGAGAAGGTGAACTTTTTTTAAAAGAGAGTTTTAATTTAAGACAGTTAAGAGTACGACATCATGAAAACATGCTTGCTCGCATTGAATTCTTACCAAATGATTTAGACACAATCTTAATACCTGAAAACATCAAGTTGATAAAAGATAAATTTAAAGAATTAGGTTTCGTGTATATTACAATTGATATTGAAGGATTTAGATCCGGTTCAATGAATGAAATTCTAGATTTGTAGTAATAATTAGTTTAAATTTTTAATATATTCAATAATTTTCTTTCTCTTTTCTAAAGCTTTTAAAGCTGCTTTCTCCACATTTTTTTCCATATTTTCCAAAGAAACTGGAGTATCTTCGCCAATTTCTTGCTTTATCTTAGTGTAGGCAGACTCTCGAAATCTAGGTAAGATATCTTTTCTCTGATTGCCCTCAAATATCATGTTAACTTGATTAGAATCATCGACAAATCCAATTTCGGCACATTGAATATTCTTTTTAGATAAATCAATAATGATCTTTTCAGAGACCTTCTCAGAACAATAAATTAAGAGAGCATCTAAAGAAACACCTAAATAATCCACTCCAACTTTTTCTAATAAATCAAGAACGACGGGATTTACCAGCTTGCGAACTTCTTGTTCGTAAATAGTCACTCCACACTTAGCCTCAAAATTAATCTCGTATAAATCTCCTCTAAGACCTCCATTTGTAACATCACACATCGCCCGAATCTCATTAAGATAATCTGAATTCATGACAGCCTCACTTGCTTCGAGGAATTTAATGTTTATTGTTTCTTTTACAACATCGTGGTTTCCGGAATAGACTGCGGTGGTTGTTATTGTACCGCCCCCAGCGCCTTCAGTCATTAAAATTTTATCTCCTATCTTAATATTTCTTCTTGCTAAAACATTTCTACAGACTCCAACTGCGCTAATTCCTCCAACTAATCTATCCCCTATTACCATATCCCCTCCAATCCTTAAGGTTGATCCTGCCGTTATTGGTACATTAGCTAATTCGGAGATGGCTGAAATGCCCGCCATAAAATCAAATAATTTTCCAACATCTGCGTCATCTCCTAAATGTACATCAATCATGATAGAAATTGGTCTTGCTCCTTTGACATATAAATCTCTTAGACATGCCCTCGTAACGTGAAATCCACAAACAAATGGAAAATCGCTCAACCTTGAATGAATTCCTTCCATTTTTGATACGATTAGAAAATCATTATCCCCAAATGAGTTGTTTTTAAAACCTTTAATATCTTGCATTCGAACAGCTCCTGCATCATCTAAGGAAGTGGGAGATAAAAATGCTTTATTTTCAGTTTCAGATAAGTTAGCAATTAATTTATGGACGAAAAAATCACCCGCACCCCTGCACCCCACTCCTTGTTTGCCAACCGACACATCAGATATGTTTATGTCCAAAAGATTCTTTATAAAAGTATCCGATATGGAACTTATATCGCTTTTTTGACATTCTTCTAATACTGCTTTTGCTAATTTAATTGCTGATGTGTTGTCAATATCCTTAAAATCTTGATATTCTTTTACTAATCTTTTGATAATTTGTTGATGAGAAAATCCCTTTTTTAATAAACGTCGGGTTAATCCTTCTAAATCACTCAATAATATAACACCTTTAAATTAAATTTAAAAAAAACAATAAATTATCAACGATTCTATTATAGTTATATAGCAAAGATTATAAGAAAAATTCTTTTAATCTTACTTTATTTACAGGAACTCGATTAAATCGGAATTAACTTTTTAAAATAACTTCTATATCTATAAAATAAATCTGTAGATATTTAATAATTAATAAAAAGATTCAAATCATTTATTTTTAAAAGTTTTACTTGTAATATTAATAGGATTAATTATATAAAATTAGGCATAACAAAACTTAAATTCTTTATTAACTTATTTTAAATTGGAAAAAACAATTTTCTTTAAATAAAAATCTTGAATTTTATGGAAAATAAAGTAAATAATTCAGAAAAAAAATCTGGAAAAATTAATCCTAAACCATTGATTAAATGCTTATCCGAATGTGACCTTGGAGCAGAATTAAAAGTAGTAAGTGTTAATTCAGGTATTCGTGCAAAACAAAGACTTGCAAATTTAGGAATTGTACCAGGAGAAAAAATAGTAAAAAAGAAATCTGCTCCTTTTAGTGGCCCTATTGAGATAATTGTGAAAGGTTCTTCTCTTGTTCTTGGAAGAGGGCTTGCAGCAAAAATTTTAGTTGATTGTAATGGCAGTTGTCGTTTATAATTTTTTTTATTCAAGGATTTATTAGAATAATTATATAAATTTCATTAATTAATCCAATCCCCTTAGAGTAAAATATTAAAGTTTTTAATTTTGGCTCTAAATTTTTAATTAATTGAATATATCTATTACATTTAATCTAAAAAAATAATAATATTTTGGAATGACTAAATTTATAAATGAGAAATTGTTATATTTTAATAGAAAATATGATTTTTTTCATAAATCACTCTAAATCTAATAAAAATATGTATAAAAATTATCATTAAATCAATAGATTGTGATTATTAAATGAAAAAATGAAAGGAATAATTAAAATAATATTAAATAAATATTTTAGAAAAAAATGAGTAAGAATATATCAGGCGAACCTATAAGTAAAGAATATAAAGATATTTTCAATGTTGCCTTAGCTGGAAATCCGAATGTTGGGAAATCTGTTATTTTTAACCAATTAACGGGACTTACTCAAACAATAGGAAATTGGCCTGGAAAAACGGTTGAGAAAATGGAAGGTCATCTTAATTTTTTAGGATACCATTTTAACATTGTAGATTTGCCTGGTATTTATTCTCTTTCAACTTTTTCATTAGAAGAGATTGTAAGTCGTCAATACATTGTTTCGGATGATGTAGATGTTATTATTAATGTTATAGATGCAACTAATTTAGAAAGAAATCTTTTTTTTACATTCCAATTATTAGAACTGAAAGTTCCAATGATATTGGCAGTAAATCAAATGGATCTATTAAGGAAAAGACAAATCGACATCGATTTTAAAAAGATGGAAGAAATTTTTAAACTTCCAGTTCTTCCAGTTGTAGCAGTTCATGGTCTTGGAGTACACCAACTACTTGAAGAAACTATTGAATTAGCGATATATCGCCATCCCCATCAACACTATGTTAACGGTGGGAAATTAAAACATGAAAAAAAATCCCATGAGATAAAATATGGGATGGATAAGGAGTATTCTCCAAAAAAAGCATTCAAATTCCCAGACCTTTCATCAATTCTTTCATACGGAAAGGAAGTTGAAACTAAAATAAAGTCATTAACAGATGAATTAAATGCTCAAGAAGAATTCCTTTCGCAATATAACTACCCTTCTCGCTTTTTAGCGATTAAAATACTAGAGGATGATGAGGAGATTAAAAAATTTTTTATGAAAAATGAAAAAACTCAAACCATTATTAGTAAATCAGTGAAATATCGAGAGGAGTTAGAAGAATATCATGGTGAAGATATAAGCACAATTATATCTTCAGAAATTTATACAAACATCCATAAAATTATTGAAGATGTCCTATTAATTAAGACTAAAGGTAAGAAAAAGGCAACTTTTGCTGATAAACTGGACCATCTCACAACTCACTCTATATGGGGTTATGTTATTTTAGGTTTTATCATATTCGGAATATATTTTTTTACTTTTACAATTGGTGATCTTTTAGGCGGAATGTTTGATGAGATATATAGTGTATGGTCAGATGATATTCATAGCTTGTATGGGGAGGAAAATGTTTGGATACTTATTTTTTGGGACGGTGGAGTAGGTGGATTCTTTGGAGCATTAGGAGGTGTCTTGGTTTATGTTATTCCATTTTTTTTAATTATTGAGATTCTTCAGGATTCTGGTTATTTACCGAGAGCTGCATTTCTTTTGGATAGATTTATGCATTCAATCGGTGTTCATGGAAAAACAATTATCCCAATGATCTTGGGATTTGGATGCAATGCTTGTGCTTGTGCTGGATGTAGGATTATGGAAACAGAGAGGGAGAAAAAAATCTCAATAACCTTAACATCGCTTATCCCTTGTGCAGCGGTATTAACAGTAGTTATGGGATTAGTTGGAAGGTATCTTGGACTAATCTGGGTTATTTTCCTGTTTGCTATTAATTTTGGAGTAATAATCCTTGTCGGAAGAATACTTAACAAGACAATGCCAGGAATATGCTCTGAATTAATTATGGAAATGCATGAATATAGAGTCCCGAATTACAGTGTTATTGCTAAACAGACATGGGTTAGATCTAAAGAGTTTATATATAAAGCTCTACCATTAATAATCATTCTCGGAATTATATTGGAAGTTTTATTGATATTTAATGCTTTAGAACCAATTAATATAATAATGTCCCCTATAACAGTGTTATGGTTAGGTTTACCGTTAATTACTGGCGTTTTTCTAATATATGGAATATTGAGAAAAGAATTAACATTAGTTTTGCTAGTTATCTTAGCCAATTCTCTTGGATTAACACTTCTAGAATTAATGACGCCTATTCAAATGATCGTGTTTTGTTTAGTTACCATGCTTTATATTCCTTGTTTCGCAACGGTTATTATCATTGCAAAGCAAACTAACTGGAAATATGCCTTACAAATCTCATTAATGGAAATAGGCATTGCCTTATTGATTGGAGGAGCCATTAATTTTGGCTATATTTTCTTTACATCTCTTTGATTTTTGATTTCTAATTTTTTTTAATAAATTTAAATTATTTTAAATAATTCATTATATTAGTTTAAAATTTGTTATAATACTTCATAATGAAAATTAGAATTACTGCGCCGAGTAGAATTCATTTATCTCTCATTGACGAGAATGGTTATACGGGTAGGGTTGATGGCGGCATTGGATTAATGTTAGATCGTCCTAATGTTGTACTTGAAGCTTCCAATTCCACTAATGAATTTCAAATTGAATGTCATAAATATTATAGAGAATCTATTGAAGTCATTAATGAAAAAGCTTCAAGAATTTTTAAGGCTTTTAATATAAGTAATAAGAATTTTCATTTTAATCTAAAGAGATATTATCCTAGCCACGTAGGTCTGGGCTCAAAAACTCAATTATCACTCGCAATTGCAACTGCTATTATTAAATTAAAAGAAATTGATGTTCCCCTAGCCGAATTGACAAAGTTAGTTAAGCGTGGAGGTACATCTGGAATTGGATGGAGAGGGTTTGAGACAGGTGGTTTTATAATAGATGGAGGCCATGATTTTGGAATAGGAAAAGAAAAAGAGACGTTTTTACCATCCTCTGCTTCAACTACCGCTAATCCTGCTTTAACACTTGTCAGATATCCCATTCCTGAAAATTGGCGCTTTATACTCGTAATACCAAACATAAAAAAAGGAGCTTATGGCGATGAAGAAATAAGCATCTTTCAAAAATACGCTCCTATCCTAAAAGAGGAAGTGACTGAAGTATCTCACCAAATCTTAATGAAAATGATTCCAGGTATTCTTAAAAACAATCTAGAATGTTTTGGCGAAGGTTTACAAAGAATACAGAATATAGGATTTAAAAAGGTTGAAATCAGCTTACAAAACCAGATTGTAAAAAATTTAATAAAATTCTTTGAGGAAAAAAATATAAAGGCATATGGAATGTCATCTTTCGGCCCAAGCGTAGTAGCAATTACCGAATCTGATGAGGAAGTAAATGCATTATTAAAAGATACTCAGATTTTCATTAATAAAGTTGGCGGACATATCTATATTTGTAAACCTAATAATTGCGGAGCAAAAATTGAATATATTGAATGAAATTAGATGACTGAAAATAACCAAAAAATTTATTTTTCTCCAGATTTAACTGAAAGAGAAAGAGCTTGTTTTGAAACGGGTATAAAACTTGGTGCTCTTTATCACATTTTATGCGGAATCCCCGTTAGCTCTGATGAAAATATTATTGATTCCATTGAAAAAGGAATAGAATCCGCAATTTCTTGCCAACCTTATGTAAAAACCGTGAAGATTAATTTGGATAGAAAAGAAATTATAAGAAATAAATCAAACCAATTTGATTATGACGAGATCACTGGAAAAATTATTAGAGCTGAGATAATTCTTGAATATAAATCAGTAGTTATCTCTGCTAAAATCGATTGGGTTGAAAATTTAAGATATCCACTAATGTATATTGAAGAAATAAAAGAAAAAATCTAAATCATTAAGATCTTAACATATTTACTTACAAGGTCTACTGTTTTAAGAGCTCTCCTATTCTTTCCAAATCTTTTTATATTTTCAATATGATTATTTAGGAGTTCATTGATTTTATTGAATAATGAATGATTCTCTAATTCCTTAGATAGTTTTAATCTTGTAGCAAGTAAAATAATTTCTAAAACTAAATTTTCTGCTCTATTAAATAGCTTATAGGACTGTTTTAATAATTCAGAATGCATAATTTCTAATTTGAATTCCGTGAGTTTAACCTCTCCAAAGTCATCTTGCTTGATTATTTGATTTTCTTCAATAATCTTACAAATTAGCACAGCCCAGGCTTTTTTAATAAAAGGCATTGAAATTTGATTGAAATCAAATTCTTTTAATTGGAAATCTTTATTTGTGTAATATTTTAAAGGAAATTCTTTTAAATCTATAGAGGAATCAGGGCTTTTTAAGGCAGCTAACGCGAATAAATAAACATCATCAACAAAATTTAAAGTAATTAAACCGTTTTCTTTTAAATTTTTAAATGTAGTAGTATTTGGATAAGGAATTATCTTTATTACATTATTCTCAATTAATCGAATTCCCATACAAGAAGTATTGGGTTTAAATTCTTTAATATTTTTATTTTTAGAAATTGTAGTTGCTATAATCTCATATAAATTTTCTTGCTTTAATCCTAAATCTTCAAGTTTAAAATCTTTTAACAGCACTATTCTATAAAATTAAAAATGAATAATAAATACTTTTCAATTAGAAATTCAATTCCCATAAGAATTATATATTAATTTCTTTTATATAACATTAGACAAAAAATAGAAGAATTAATTGATGAAAATTAATAAAAAAAAAATTAAGTCTTTATGTTTATTTCTATTGCTTTTATGTGTATTATTTCACAATTATACTGTAAACATTAATATTATTGAAAATAATAATTATGAAAACAGAGATATAAACCAAAAAATCAAAAATGCGTGGACTCTCTCTCCATTCATTATAGATGATTATGGAAACGGGGATTACACTTGGTCAGAAGCAGTTTCTCAACCATGGTGTAGTGGTGCTGGAACTTCTAATAATCCATATATCATTGATGATATTTATATTAATGCCGCACAATATAGGTGTTGTCTTGAAATTAGGAATTCTAATAAATACTTTATCATTAAAGATAGTGTATTTGCCAATGCTGGTATTATTAATGGAGATGCTGCAGTTAAATTTAGGAATGTTGATAACGGAAAAATGATTGAAAGTAGATGTATTGCAAATGAAAAACCAGGTTATCCTGGACGTAGTTATGCGATGATATTGCTATATAGCAATGATAATACGATTGATGATAATGATATCTATAATAATCAGCATGGTATTCTCATCGATGACTATAGTAATAATAATAAAATTTCAAACAATAATATTTTTGATCATTCTGGAACAGCTATTACTATAGAAGATGGTTGTGACTATAATGAAGTATCTCATAATACTATTGATGATAATAGTTGGGCTATGATATTAGATAGTGACCATAATACTATTTCAAGAAATGAAGTAACACGAACAGAATTTTTATCAGGGATCCATTTAGATGGCAGTAATTATAATTATATTTTAGGAAATACAATAAAATACTCCAAATATAATGGGTTAACATTATCATCATCTTCAAATAATAATACTGTAGCTGATAATTTAATAAGTTCAAATGCTCAATCGGGACAAGGCGGAGTAGGGGTAAGTAGTAGTGATAATAATACATTCATTAATAATACAATTAGTACAAATTATGATGATGGCTTCTATTTATTTAGGAGTGACAATAATAAAGTTTATAATAATACAATAAAGAATAATTTCGGATATCAAATCTATATAAACCAAGCTCAAGATAATTTATTTGTAAAAAATAACTTCATAGGAAGTTCTCCTGTGCTTGATAATGGAATAAATCAGCAATGGAATAATTCTGATATTGGGAATTATTGGAGCGATTACACTAATTTAGATGAGGATGATGATGGAATTGGTGATGCACCCTATATAATTAGTGGTACTTCTGGCAGTCAAGATTATTTTCCTATATGGGATGATGGAATTGATAGTCCTATCATTAATATAAATTTGCCAGATTCCTTTCACGTTTATGGTAAAAATCCACCTTTCTATGATATTCTAATATCTTCTCCCAATTTAAATACAACTTGGTATTTACTCAACAATATTACATTGGAGACAATAAATACAACTATATCAGGATTATCTGGCACTATTGATCAGAACATATGGAATTCAGTTGGAAATGGGACAATTACGCTTAAATTTTGTGCAAACGATAGTAATGGAGATCTTAATATAGAAGAAGTTCAAATTAGAAAAGATATTAAAGATCCTGAGATAATAATTGAAAAACCTATTGAGAATGATCTTTATGGAAGTTTCCCTCCTGAATATAATATTTCTGTTAATGAACCAAATTTAGATACTGTTTGGTATATGTTAGAAAATGGTACTATCAAAACAGAAAATAGAACAATTAGTTCATTAAATGGAACAATAGACCAAGATCTCTGGGATTTAATAGGAAATGGAACAATTACATTAAGTTACTATGCAAATGATACTTTAGGTAATTTAGGTTTTCAAGAAATCCATATAAGAAAGGATTTAGTTATTCCAATAATAAAAGTAATTGATCCTAAAGATAATAAATTCTTTAAATTCAATGCACCTCAATTTAATATAAGTTTTAGTGGAAGAAAAAATACTACGTGGTATATATTAAATAATGGAGTGAAAAAGTATATATTTAATGAAACTTCTGGGCAGATAAATCAATCTGTTTGGGAAAATGAAAATGATGGAAAAATTAATATCACTTTTTTTTTAAATAATAGTGTTGGCCAAATTGATTCAGTAAATATAACTGTAATAAAGGATGCTACTAATCCAATGATAACGATCTATGATCCTATAAATAACAGTTTTTATGGAATAAATTCTCCAACCTATAATATTTCCATTATTGAACAAAATTTACATTCAATATGGTATATGTTAGATGATCAAATAATCAAGACAGAGAACAAAACTATAATGGATTTAACTGGGGGTTAATTTTCCAAATGAATGATTAATTATAAACTATTTCATCTCATTTCAGTAATTGAGTAGCTCTATCCGTTTTCTTCAATCTTTCGCCTTATTCATGGGATGACACCCGTACAAGAATTAGGGAATTTTGTCAATCTTAAGTAAATAAGAATTATATCTGTCAAATTATTTTGAATCTCTCAATTCTTTATCATAATCCTTTTTTTCTCAATCTTCTATATTATTATTATGGTAGGTAGAAAAAAAAAGGTCTTAATTCCAATTTTTAGAGATTTAATTATAATAATGAAAGGTATAGCTGATTTAATGCTAGGACAGATTCAAATCAAGTGTCCCCTTTGCGGTAGTTGGAGGATTACTCCCAATGGCACGCGACCAAGGAAGGGTAGGAGGATAGAAGCATTTATTTGTAGAAACGAGAAGTGCAAGAACGGTGACCACAAAACTCAGAAGCAATTCATCCTAACTACTTCCTATGAGTTCAAGCAATTAATCTTTACTAAGCTTGAAAGGCTTTACGAGGACTTACTTAAAGATGGAGCGAAAGGCAAGACAATTGCGAAGAAATACAAGGTTTCGCCATCCCAGATTTCTAAATTACGTGATTTGTTTGTAAAGGCTCTTGATAAGTTAGAAGGACTTGATAAACTCGTTAAAGTGCCCCAATCTGACAGGACAATTTGCATGGACGAGACGTTCTTAAAAATAGAGGGAACTTCCATTTACATCATCGTTGCTACGGGATATAAAACGCATAAAATTCTCGGTTTGAAAGTTTCTAAGACCAGAAAGGAAAAAGATATGAGAGAAGTCTTTGATGAAGCCGAACAAAATACAAAAAAGCCCATTTCAAACGTGATCTCTGATGGTTGGGGTGCTACGCAAAAGATGACTAAAAACATAGGCCGACCAATAACTCACATCGTTCATAAACACAAAAAGCCTTACAAGAAAGTGTTGGTGAGGCATTATTTCTATACAAAAACCCACCGAATAACCCTCGAAATTGGAATAAAAAATGATTTGTTCAAGAAAAGGGGCAAGCGCGTATTCTATTATGCGATCTCTAAGACGCCTCTTAATCCATTACCGTCGAAAAAGCGTGGTAGACCGAAGGGCTCAAAAAATAAGACCACGAACAAGAAAAAATCGGTAAAAGTCAATAAGAACGGAGGGCGGGGGCTGTTTAAAGTGTTCAAAAATGGCACGCGAGGATATGTGAAGGTCGATCCATATAGAATGACGCTTAAATTCAGTAAAAACATGAACTCGAAAATAATATCCGTATTAAAGGAGCTTTTTGAGTTATTTTTCCTAAAGACAGTCCAAAATAACGTGGGAGAAGGTTCAAATAGCGTGCTTCAATCGCTCTTGAAGTTATGCGGACCCAAAACGATACCTTCTGTTGAAGATAAGATACGCGCATTTGCCATGATTAGGAACCGGCCAGAGCTCTTATTTAAAGTACGAATTGATCGGAATATACGGGGAA
>JAEOTJ010000329.1 GCA_016839905.1 Promethearchaeota archaeon
CCAATACCTTTCATTGGCCTCTATTATCAACACATGCTCACTTGATGGATTTGCTCATTCATTACCCTTTTAAGTGAGTACTCGAACCATATTTGGATTCTGGGAAGCATTTCCCGCCGTTTATAAGCGGTTGCTCTCACGAGTCGGGGATTCTAAGCCCCGTTCGAAAAAGTGCAGTCCCTCCCATAAGCGATATCGAATTTTAGGATGATTCAAGTAGTGCGGGATAACTTCCTTCATGGCTTCTGAGCGAACTAAAAATGCAATGAGGCATGCCCTGAATCCGGTGACGGACGAACCGCCTGATAACCTTAGGGCGGATCTCATCCCAAGAGATGAGATGGATTACTAGAATAGAAATTTGTGAATTTTATAAAGATTTATAGATTTTTATAAATAGTTGTAAGGTTGTAATGCCCGACTTTGAATAATAAGATATTAAAATTATGCTTATTTTTCTACTTAATTTTAAAAATATCTCCAAGTAGGAAATATAATTCATTTCCTTATAAGGAATAATTAATCTTCTTCTCCCCATCCTAAATCTTTCAGAACAGAATCTAATGCTTCAGATTCTTCTTCTAAAACAAAATCTGTATCATATTCACTTTCAGAAATGGAATCAAAATCGGGAATGCTTAATTCATCAAATGAGGGTAAATCTTTAGGAGGGGCTTCTTCCACTTCTTTTTCCTTATATGTTTCATATTCATAAACACTTTTATCCCTTTTAGGTTTTGAAGGAATATAGCCATAATTATCTGTATCTTGAGAAATTTCATCTTCAACACTTAGGGGAGTATAATCATCAAGTGAGCCTGGGGGAACTTCGTCAGGATATACTTCAACATCAGAAGATGTAGGAAGTCCAATTTCAGCATCTAATTCTAACTGTTCATCTAAATTAAGAAGTTCTTCTTTATGAAATTCAAAATCTTTGCTCTCTTTAGGAATCCCTATGGAGGCTGATTTTGGAATGGAAACAATATTAGAAGCCGAAGATGTTTCAATAGATCCTATTTCTGTTCCTTCACCCTCCCAATCATCTAAAAATCCTAATAATTCACCTAAGGCTTCTTTATCTTGTTCAACTGAAGGTATTAAAGGCGCTTGTGCTTTTTCCTCTTCTTTTTGTTGTTGAACTCTGATTTTTTCTAATTCTGATTCTTCTAAAGATAATGCCATCTCTGTGATTTCATCACCAGAAATTAAGATTTTTAACTTCTTTGCTAACTCTCTTAAATAACCTAAGTAATATCCAATACGGAACATCTTTTTTAATCCACTAAAAACAATATACTCGTCATTAATCGCCATTAAAATACTATAACCAGAGTTATTATGAAGTATAATTTCTTTAAGAGCCCCATGAGCAGTAGCTTCTGAAAGGCGTAAGCCTAAATCAATTAAAGCCGTGGTTGAGGCTGAAGTCGCATCTGCATCTAATTCTGCGGAGGAAGCGCTTGCAACTTTCATCCCTACCCTTGAGAGTACTGCAAGATTGTCTAAATCTGTTTTTTTTTCTTCTTTTTTAAGTATAGTCATCATTTTTTGTGAAATACCTGGCTCAAGTGAAGACATAATCTTATTAATCTCTCCTAACTTTAATTTATATTGATATGAATTATTTATATTTGTTATTAAATAATAAGTATAAATTTAATTTATTATAATTTTTCATGTTTTATTTTTTCTATTATAAAATCAAGATCTTTAACTTTTTAAAAATTTATTTAAGTTCATTTGAGTTGAGAGAGGTTTTATTAATTTTTTAAACGAGAATCCAGATAGATCGGTTATGATTTCCTTTATTTTTTTAAGGACTTCTTCTAGTGTTAATTTATCAGTATCAGTTATGAAGATTTTTTCTTTTGGTGTTTTTGAGAGTAAAAATTGGTTATAATATGAAAGGATTGTCATTAAGTAGTCTTTCTCTTTCTCGTTCCAATTCTTTCTTTCTTTTTCTAAAGATCCTCTTTGTACTATTCTTTTTAAAATAGTCTCCGGTTTGGCTGTTAAATATACTACATAATTTTCTTTCCATTTAACTGAATTATACATATCCAAAATAAGTTTATAATCTTTTTCTTTTAGTTTAAGACTCTTTGAATATATTAAAACGCATAATGGTGTTCTATCCAAGATTATTATTCTACCATTGTATTTCTCATCAAAATTCCACACATTTTGATTTCGTTTAACTAATTGTTGTAAAAAATGAAATTCACTACGAAATGCTATTTGTTTATCAGGAGAACCAAAGGGAAATGGAGGTCTTTTTATATATCTTTCTGGGAAAAACTTAAATTTACTATTTTCTCCAACTTCTTTTTTCAAAACAGTGAAAATCGTTGTCTTACCAACCCCATGTGCTCCAGCTATAGAAATTACAATATTATCTTTTGAACCTTTATTTCGATAAGCACTTTTACTCAATCTGCTTTACTCCAGAAGTATTCTTTTTTGTCGTATTATTTAGAATTTTCTTAATTATTAAATAATACTAGAGATAATTGGATTATTAAAATTTTTGAAAAGCTAAAAATCAAAAATAAAGTATTATGATTAATAAAAGAACGTTATAAAAGCATTGTGCAACAATAGGGGCATATATATTTTTCATAACTTCGTAAAGGATCCCTGTAAATACTGCGATCATAAAATTCATGATAAAAAATAATATTCCTACCAGTAAAGATAATAATAAACTAATCACGGCATAAACAATAGCAACTAATAATATTACGGTTAATTTTCCTGTAAAATTATCTTTAAAATGTTGCTTTAATGTATTATGAAATACACCTCTAAAAACAATTTCTGACGAAACTGCGGATACACATAATATTACACTTAGGAGGATAATCCAAATTAGATCTGCGTTAACTATTGCTGAATTTTGATCTCGGACATATTCTTCTATATTAAGTATTGGTAAACCAATATCAGAGAAAAAAAGATTAAGTAAATTAGAAAAAATATTGATAAATACTAGTATAAATCCTCCTAATGCTCCTATTAGAACGGCAAGTAATATTTTATTAATATTTGAAGTGAAACCTAGTTTTTTACTCTCATGATTATTTGCTATAATATATCCAACAGCATAAATACCAAATAAAGCCCCTGGAAGCTGACTAATTATAATAGTTATTATATTTATTTCTATTGTCGTATCTGGATCAACTTGCGAAAAAACAATCATATAAATAATTAATTCAATGATGAAATAAATCATAATTGAATTAAAAAATACACTAAAGCCCTCTTTTAAATTCCATGTATCTTTATTTATAACATATTTTTTTACAGGTTCTAATTTTTTTTCAGTAAAAACAAAACTAGATTGGTCTGATTTTCCTTGCAGAGTTATTTGCTTATCAAATACCTTTTCTAAAACTGTATTACATATAGGACACTGTTCAAGAACAGTAGAATTTATGATAGACCCACATCCAGAACATTTACGTGAAATTACTTTTTTAATTGGAGGGGGATATCTTTGTTTTGGTTGAGTTGTTTCTTTTTTAGGTTTTAATCGTAAGACTAATTGTCCGCAATTAGGGCAATAGACTTGTCCATGATATACTCTGACTCCACAATGTACGCAATATTTTATAAATTTATTGTTATCTTGGGGCATTAGAATAAAATTATTGAATTAGTTATATAATAAAAAAAAACATTTGTATTTCTACTTTTGTTTAAAACATAAATTCATTTTTTCAAATTCTTTTTTGTAATAGTATAGAGTTCCATAAGTAAAAGCCCATGATAATAAGAAATGGAATCAAAATATCCTTCTCCAGCATCAATCCCCGCGTGTTCTAAAGCTAACTGTGCGTTTAGGGCGGCTCTTATTAGGAGTTCAATCCCTTTATAAATCAGATTAGGACTCCAAATTCCCCTCAAGGGATTTGCCCACCAATTAGGACAAGAATGAAGACCTTGGTCATAAAACCATCGGGCAGTGTTATAATATTCTTCTATGGGCCAATCTTTATTTAAATCTAATCTATCTGCTAAATTCATTAAACTATTAAGGCTTTTCATGATTTTCCAATAATATTTATGAACATTATTTTCTGGATGCTGCCATAGAGGATACGACACTCCTGCATCTATATCTTCAATTGTTGTGCTCCAACTTGAGGATCTTGGAATTATTTTTTCTTTAGTTATGGGAAAATATTGCTCCAATTCTGAAATTAATACGATCCTGATATCTTCTTCATCAGCAGCTAGTTCTAAAGCTTTTCCTAAAAAATCCTTTTCATAATTCTCAATATGATGACCAAAAGTCTCACCATCCATTGCGGTAATCAAGTATCTGTCGGTCTCCTCAAGATTATTGGATTCATCATCTTTCTCTGGAAGAAAGATTTTCTTAATAGTCTTGATAAATTCTTTTGCAGTTATTTTCTTAAAGGAGATTTTATTACTAATTATATCATCCCTAAAGAATAATTGGAGTCCATTTGGTGTACTATAGATTTTATCATAAGGCCAGTCTTCTTCACACGCAATTCCGCTCATTATAATCCATTTATATCCTAGATCACTTATTAATTTCGCAACTTTTGGTGATATTGCCATTTCAGGGGGAAAAAATCCTTTTCGTTCCCATTCATTACCAAATTCTTTTCGATTCACTTCCTCATTCATCTCAATTTGGTGTTTTACTTCTTTTTTAGTGATTAATGGAAGGATTGGATGATATTTACCAGTACCCAGAACCTCAATTTTACCTTTAGAAACAAGATTTTTTAAAATATTCATGCTGTCATCCAAACCATGTTCATGAAGCATTTCTATTAATACTCCATTTATATTTAAGCTAAACTTAGCATTATCATTCTCCTCCATCATAGAAAATAAGGGTTTATAGCATTCTTTATTAATCCTTCTTAAAACCTCAATATCCTGTGTTGGAGGTTGATATATGTGGAGTAAAGGAGCCCAATAAGTTGCCATTCTAATTTAATACCTATATATTTTTTTAAATTTATACTATTGAATTAATTTTTTCCAATAAAGATTATTTTAAATAAGAATAAGATGTGATCAGTAATTAAAAAATAAAAAAAAAAAAAGTTTTATGCAACAAGTAACATCCTTGATAATGGGGCAGCTAAACCGCCAATTATCGAAAATAAGGAAGTTATTTTCTTGATTTGTGTTTTTATATCTTTTACAACCCTAACAGCTCTCGTTTTCCCTTCAATGACTATTCCATCTTTTGATTCTAGGAAAATTTGGATTGTTTGCTCTCCAACATGTTTTGGTTCTAAAGTAAGCCATACAGTATCACCATTTTCTAATATAGTCGCTACAGTTCCAACAATATCATCACCGCGCTCTGAACAGAAAGGGATTGATTCTCTTGGGATAGAAAAGTGTCCCCGTCCTTCAACTTGCACATTAACAACTAAAGAATTAGGATCAAAGCCAGGAGCATTTATCCTAATCCTATATTCTTTTGCTTGAGGAGTATTGTTATAAAGAAACACCATTATATTTAGTTCTCCGTTTAAAAATACAATTTCTTGTGAGGCAGAATCCATATAAATAAGATCATTAGAAAGTCTCTCGATATTATCCGATAATTCTAATTGAAGCCTATCTATAATATTAAAGAATCCTGGATTGTATCCTTTAATATAGTCAAAGATTTTAAAAATATCTTTCTTTGAATAATACCAAGTTCCCTCTATCAAGAGACCATTATTCACATCAAAAGAGGGATCTGTGGTATTAATAGTTTCATTTAACTCCTTTTTAAATAATTCCTCAGGTAAAACATCTTGATATTTTAGGTAATAGAGAAATAGTATTTTTTCAATAGCAAATGTAATCGGTAATTCATCTTCTTCTTGAGCTCTTACTTTTTATTTAAACTCATTAGTAAGAATTTTATCAATTCCACTGAGATATTCATCCCATTTTAAGAAAGTCACGGGATCCAAATGATCTGCAAATATTTCTCCAAAGAAATTATCTAGAAAGATTTGATGAGTGGTGGGCTTGTAAAAATTTTGTAATCCATTCACATCATGCAAATTGAGATCAAGGCTTTTAATTAAAAGTGCAAGAGCAAGACCAATTAATGCAAAACCAGCAGCAATAAATCCAACAATGCTTGAGATATCCTTAACTCCCTCTCCCAACGATATAACATAGGAAGTTACTAAATAGAATGAGTAGAATCCAATTGCAATAATACATACTAAAGAAATGATTTTTAAAAGGGAGATTACTTTTTTTACTCCATTATAAAGCAATCCAAATCCTTCAAGACTATCAATTGGTCTTCCTCTTTTTCTCTCGAATCCCAATCTCATCTCTAGTGATTTCTTAGTTAAAACGGCACCTCGCATTAATATGAGTGAATTAATTCCATAAATCACCAATATTGTAATAAGCGCACCTGCAAGAAGAGCAACACCCGAATAAAAGAAAGAAATTAAAGTTAGAGTGAGCAAGGTTATGGGCAGAATATAGAGTAATGGTTTTCCAATCTTGTTAATAAAATTGATTGTAGCTTTTTGGCTTTTCTCTTTTTTTATAATTTTAGCTATGTCATTTTTTAATCTAGATTCCATAAAAATTAACCATTTTAGAGGTTTTTTATTCCTTTAAAGTTTTATTCCTTTTATTCCTTTAAAGAATTTCGAATATAAAAGGATATTGTATTATAAAAACACAATATTAGTTTTATAATAAAGAACCTTCAATTATAATATCACTTTTCAATGATAGTTTCTTTAATAGCAGTTCCAAAATGAGTTGCTCCTGGTCCTATATGGACTAAGATTTCGTCTCCAACCTTAATATCAACCACAGATTTAGCATTTCCACTAATATCAACTAAACGGATTGTTTCAGCATTTTGGCAGATACATCTTATAGGTATTTGTTTATCTCCCTTAGATACTTCTAATTCAAACCTTAACATTGGTCGAGTTTCTATCTTAACTCTCCCAACGGAAACAATTCGGGCGCCTCCATTACTGTTTACTACTATAACTTTATCACCGCCTTTTAATTCGCTTAAATAATTTGTTCTATAAACTTTATCTGGATCATCATTAGGGACAAGAATATAGGCAGATACATCCCCCGCATTAACTCTAAAGGGTCGTGATGCCACGAATTGAGTTTCAAATACTTCCGCATGTACTAAAGCAAAACCCATTGCTGTACTACCCACGAGCATTCCTTCTCCAGAATGCATTAGAGAGGTCGTATCCACGCATACACGTTCGCTCTCTGGAATGTTTTGAATGTTAAGGACTTTAGCTTTATTTAATTCGATTTTAAAAGCAGAATGTAAGATTTTTTTAAGATCAACCATTTCACTCGCATTATTGGGTTTCATTAGAATTCCATCAACTCCGATTTCAAGTGTTTTTAACATTAATTCGGCTTCTTTTACACTTTCTACTTCTGCTATTAATTCCGTATCTCTTGAATGCATTTCAGCAATGAGATTTTCAAATGGAATGATTTTCCAGTCTTTAGCTGTAACAATTACAAAATCCACTTGACCAGATTTGGATAATTCTACTATCTCTTTCTCATCTTCTTTTGATTTTAATTGAATGTAATATCCAATTGAATCAATATCTTTCGATTCTTCTAATTTTTTCTTATCAGAAAGAATTCTATACTGTACCGACAATTCAGAATCCTTAGAGTATAAACTAATTCTCTCTATTTTCTCAAATTCAGGATAAGTCTCTTTAGAAACTAAAAAATTTAATATATCTAAATTAAATGCTTCCTGGACTAATTCTTTAAAGTCTCCATTTGTTTTCTCGAAATTTAATATTATTTTTTTCAAAATACATCAATGTTTGGGCTATATAAGTTTTATAAGTTTTATCTACTAATAATTTTTAAGGTAGAATGGTTATATAAAATATAAAAAGAATTAATTAATTTATAACCTCCAATAATGAAAAGATTGATAGGTGGGTATATTGAAAAAACTTTTCCCTAGAAAAGGTCAACAAAAAGATAAATTAATCACGGATGTGAAGCGATTTTCACACATGCTTGCATTAAAAAGTAGGAATTTTGCAAAAAGAGCAGATATCAACAGAAAAAATGCTAAAATAGCTTTAACTCGAGGTGAAAAAGAAAGAGCTAGAAACTATTTAGTGCAATATAAACAATATCAAACGAAAGCAGATAGGGCAAATAATATACGGGCAAAATTTGAAAGACATGTAGAAGCAATTGAAGATGGAATTGCCATCCAACAATCAGGTGAATTCTTGGCTAGAATTAGGAATGAATTAAAATCAATAGCAACTAAAGCCTCACCCACTAAAATTGCGGAGATTTCGGAAGATTCAGAAATGTATGTTACAGAGATTGAGGAGGCAGGTGATATTCTTGCTGGAGACCCTGAAATTGATTTAGGAATTGATATTGGAGATGAGCTAGAACAATTAGAAACTGAACTATTATTAGACTCCACGGGTAAAATGCCAAGCGTTCCCTCAGGAGATTTGCCTGAATATATCTCTGATGTTGGTTTAGAAGAAGGAGAAACTGAATTAGATTCAAAAGAAAAACTTCAGAAGGAAATAGAAAAGCTAAAAAAAGAATTAGATGGTTGATTTTTTCTTTATTTAAATTCTTTTAAAGCTAAAACCATATTTTTTAATTTTCCCATAGCAATTTTATGACCTAAGTCTTCTCCAAAAGCATCTTTTAATGGCCCGAATCCACAATCAGGTTTAATAACCAAATTTTCTCTTCCATATTTTTCAATAGCTTTTTTTATATATTTTTTTAGAAAATTAACATCTTCGATATAATCATCTACTTCCGTGCTCTCGCCCTTAGCAAATTTGGTTTGAACCGTTCCTACACCTAAGTATTTATCATTGTTTTCAAAATGACTTTTCTGAAATACATCAAAATTTTGTTCATTTGTCCGGAATTCGTGATCTAATATTCTTACATCAGTTTGTAAAAGGATCTCACATAATTTTGGACTAATGCTGCCACACACATGGATTGAAGGTATTCTTTTTATTCCTGAAAGGGCTTTATTTAAAGTTTCGATAATATAATCTTCTGAATGAAAGTATGATTTTCGACCTATTAAAAGTCCAAGAATTGGCTCATCCATTGAGATTATGTTAAAACCCATTTCATTATAAGCTTTTCCAATCTTTTTCATAATTTCAGCTAATTTATCAATAATCCAAGCTTCCATCACTGCTCTAGGTTCATTAAATACCATCGGTTTTATCCCTTCAGCAAGCTTTTCTTTTAAAATGATTTCACTGGCTAATGTAAAAGGGCCTGTAAGACATGCTTTTGTACCTTTAATTTCTTCTTTTAAATCAGGATGATTATTTAAAAAATCCACAACGAATTCACCATATTGTAAAGCAATCAGCTTATCGGGGATCTTAAAATCATCTTTTAAAAAGAACCTACCATTATCTTCTTTTAATGAGGGGATGATCCTTGATAACGGGGATAGAAATGAGTCGATCATGCTTTTTAATTGAGGAGAACAAGGATAATTGATTCCAACATTTATTTGATCCTCAAATGCTCTTATCATATTATCTTTATTATTTTCAAGTGGAAAAGAACCAACTACAGTAGTAAATAAACCTTCTTTTTCCATAAAATAAATAAAGAGGAAACTAATTTTAAAGATTTTTGAAAAAAAAAAGATCAGAACTATGAAATATATTTATTTTGATTTGAGTTAAAAGGGAATTTCCTTTGCATGGCTTTAATTTTATCATCTATTAAATATACTTCTTTTTGTAGGTTTTTATATGTTCTAAAGTAATCGACTTCTGAAATATTGCCTTGATCGAACCTAACATCAAGTTTTTTTAGGGTTTGCTTAAGACTATATCTTTCCCTCTTTAAATCGAGCATTTTTTGATGTTTTTCCTTATTACTATCAAATTCAAAAGAATCTAATTCAGAGATATGTGGATTATTAATTGAAATGTTATTTGTATCAAATAAATCAGATAAATGATTTTTATTAAAACCTTGAGAGGAGTAGAAAGCATGTTGATCTTGATTAAAGGATGGACTTGAATTAATGGATTTACTATGAAAAGAATTATGTTGATTGGTGGAATGTGGACTGAATCTATGTGCTCTTTCCAATTTTTTCATTAGAATGTTTTTATCATCAAAAGCGGATGAGGGAGGATTTCTATTATTATGAGGGTAATTTAACATGTTTGGTTCATAATTTTGAATCCTGTAAGGATCATAAATATCTTGAGAATAATAATCCTGTGAGTTTTCTATAGGTGCATGAATAGGATTCTGAGACCTTTGATATGGTTGTTCTCGAGGGTAATATGAAGGTCGGTTTTCATGATAGGCGACATTAAATCCTCGTGCATCTTGAGACCTTGTTATTCTTTTATAATTAACACTTTTATTATATTGACATTTTATACTAAAGAATGAATTGATTCCCGCCTCAATGAAACTTGTTATCTCAGTTAAATCAAAATCTAAAATATTTAATCTATTTGCTGAATCCTTATCATATATTGCAATTTCATCAAAATTCCTTGCTAAGAGAATATATTCAATTACATTTGAAATTAAGTTTGAGGGAAATGAAAATTCATATTTACCATAAGAAAATTCCAAGTAGAGTTTTTTGAATATCCTTCCACGTTCTTTAATGGAAATTAAGTCATCAACAGGAGCCTTAAATATTAAGCTCTGATTTTTCTTAATCAAGCCAAATTCATGTATGAAAGACAAATCGAAATTAGTTATGAATAAAATTCCCTTATTTTTCTTGAATTTATCTTGAGTATTAAGACCATTAGACAATTTTGTTTTAATGGCATATACAGGTTTTTCTTCTTCAGCTAGATTTAGGAAATGCTTATTAGAGGCAAATAAATCATTTATATTATTTATGGCTTTTACATTCTTATGAAGATCTTCTATTTTTTCATCAATATTTTTTAAATTATTAGACACGTATTCATTAATTGAAGTAAAGCTTCTCTCTAAGTTTTCTAATATCCCTTCAATTATTCGTATATTTGAGTTTGGTTGCTGATAAATATCAAAAAAATATTCCTTGTTCAGAGATAAATGACGGAAATGAATTTTAATTTTTTCTTGTAGAGAATTTTTTGTATAAATGCAATGCTTGAATAGTTCCAATAACTCTGATTCCATTTTTGGATAATGATAACACTTAATTGGAGGATCTCTAGCTGCTCTTAAAGAATGCCTTAATCTATTCAATTTCGTGCTGATCTTTCTAAGAGGTTTAATGGACCCGCGAGTCTCTTTAATTAATTCTAAAAATTTCTGTTCAAGTTCTTCTTTTTTTTCATAAATATTGATAATTTGATGAGAATGACATTTTGGACAGGATTTTAAATGTTTAGTTGTTTTTATTATGTTTGTTGCATTGCATTGCTTGCATACTTTAACTCCATCAAGGATTTCAATATTTTTAGAATCACATTCTTGACAGACATAATAATCAAATAATTCTTCACATAAGCAGTCAGAACAACAACTAGTGCCACATTCTTCACAATAATAAGCTAATTCCATATTACTTTGACAAAATCGGCATATATGTGAGTTATTATTTGACATTTTATATTTTTAACCTATCCTTATTTAATCGAAGAATAAAAAATAATCGCTTTATCAAGAATAATAGAAAGATCTTGATACAAAAAAGACTATGTTATTTGAATATCATCTTAAAAATAGAATTAATTCATCAATTATTCTTTGACGTTCCAAGCTTCAGAAAAAATCTTCTTAAATATACTTTCTAAATCAGTGTTCGAAATATTCATCAACTTTTTAAATTCTTTAAAACTCTTTTCTCTCACAAGATTGAACAGCACGTCATAGCTAATATTTACAGGCTGCTTTTTAATTTCTTTTTCAAAAATTTTTTGGATAACTTTTTTGATTGTTGCTTCAATTAGACCAAGGCTCATATATTATCTCACAATTCATTTGAAGTAAGGTTTAGTTATATTACTTTCTTATTGATGAAAAATTAATTATTTTACAATTTTAATTTTTTTTCCAAGAGCTTGGCCAGGAACACCAGCTTTCTTGAAATGTGCTCTTACAGCTCCGTTATTTCCATGAGCTCTTGTAATGACTCCTTTTAAATCTTTACCAGAGGGACTGATCCATAAAACAATCCTTCCGACTATTTTATTAGCTTCTTTTCTCGTTTTTATTTTAGGAAAAACCAAGATACAATGCTTAGGATGTAAAGTATGACGCCCTCGCTTGTAATTTGAGATTACTCCTTCCATTCCTAATACATCTAACTTACTTAAAGCCATTTAAGAAACCTTTTTAAAAAAAGCGTTTATTATTGATTAGTTAAATTGTTGAAATATTTAAAAAAATAAAAAATTTGGCATTAACACCTTTTAGGTGATAACCCATTTTTTTTTCTTTTACTTATTTTGTAAAAATTTAGATTTATATCATATAAACTCTTAGAATTATCATTTTTTTCTCCCACAAGCTATC
>JAEOTJ010000330.1 GCA_016839905.1 Promethearchaeota archaeon
ATATCGTTGATGCTGATGGAGGAAATCAGCAAAGAGGGGAAGAATGGCAAAGATATAATCAATCCCTTTCTGATTATAATATCAATACGTCAGTTTATATGGATTTAATGGGAAATCATGATTCTGTAATGGATCCCAGTAATGATTTTTTTTTAAATTATTCAATGATGGGAAAAATCAATGGTGTTTTACAATATACTTTTACAAGATCTTTTTCTTTTGGTGATTATGCGTTTATTGGAATAAATACAGCGAAAGACCAATATTCTGGTATTTTTGACTTCTCTTTTATTGGTCTTTTAGACACTCAAGAATTAGATTGGTATGAAAATGAATTAAAGAAATACAAAAATTATAAAGGGATTTTTACTTTCGGACATCATATTATTAATTATCCTCCTTTTAACAGACTTCTTTCTGATGAGAGTTCTAGTGGAAAAACTTTCTTTCAATTAAACGAGGAGTATAATGTTCTATGTTATTTCAGTGGTCATGCTCATGCAAATTATTATCAAATACTTTATGATACATTTTCAGTAGTAACTACAAACTTTGATGATCTTGGAGGGACTTATAGAATAATTTCAATAGATCATAATCAAATTTCAACATCTATAGAATATGTGGGTAAATGGCCTCAAGGTATAATCACATCTCCTCCAAGAAAGAATTATCCATATGATAATAATGATAATCTCTTTGATAATATAAGAGTATTGGCTTGGGATCCTCTGGGAGTAAATTCTATACAATGGGCAATCTTTAATCCTTCTGATAGCTCTCAAATTACAGAATGGAAGGAATTAAATGAATTAGAGTTGAATAATCCATTATGGCAAGATGAGTTTGATTTTCATCAATCAGGTGATTATTTATTGAAAGTTTTGATTAATGGTGGTTCTGGAGCTTTAATAAAAGAAATTTCTCTAAATCTCAAACCAGATCCAGAAATACCCATTATTGTATATATTCTTATATTTATTATATTAATAACTTCTTTTATTTCAATAACTATTATAATTATTTATTATAGAAAAAAAAAAAATAAAAAATCAAAAGATTACAAGAGAAAAACCAAATAAAATATAAATTAAAATTAGGAAAGATTAAATGAGTCAATGGAAAACAATAGCTAAATATGAAATTATACGAAAAACATCTCGATTCAGAAAACATCGAGGACATTATTTAATTTTTTTTTTTACAATAGCATTTTTTTGGGCATTAGATCTATGTCCAATTTTATTGAATAACTTAATTTTAAAGAACACAAAAGATTTAATCGGTACTCATGAAGGGTTAATCATTCAATTATTTGAATACTCAATAATGACAATTTTTCTATTAACAATGATATACCCTCTTTATAATCTTTATCGTAAAACGGAGATTGGGCAAAAAGTAATATTATTGGAGACTCCTGTTAAATCCAGCGATATTTTCCTTGGAGAATTTATGGGAAAACTTTTTTTTTATTTTTTAGCATTTTTAATAATTGGACCTTTTATTACAAGTTTTTTATTATTAATCAAACCTCTAAACATTTTTGACTATTTCTTGATTTATATTAATCTATTTGGGTTATTATCACTTAGCTTATTAATTGGAACCATAATGGCTAGTTTAATTGAAAATAAAGTTATAAAAAATGAGATAACACTAGACCTGGGTAAATTTTCATCTCTATTATTCATAATCTTAACGATGGCATTATTTTATTTCTTACGTTTTTTTTTCAATTTTTTCTTTATTAATCCCCAATTTAAGAATTTTCTAATCTTTCTTCCACCTTTTTGGTATTCAAATAATATCTTATATATCGTATATCCGTTTTATATAACAAGTTCACACATTCTTTTTATAATGCTAAATATCATTTTATCAATAATAGTTCCCATTCTTATTTTTTACCTTGGATATAAATATGCTAATCATCTTTATTCTCTAAATTTTCAGATCGAAAAAAGAATAAACACTATTAAAAATGAAAAGTATTACAACAAAATTTTAAAAAAATTAATACTTCCAAAATGGAGAAACATAGTTACAATACAATTCAAAGAATTTTTTAGAAAAAAAGAAAATCTTGCTAAATTATTATTTATAATATTATTGCCTCTGATAATGGGATTATATATTTCATCAGCTTTTAATGATCCTGACCCTACTTGGAAATTTAATATTCCTAATTTTCCTATTTTCATCATAATGTTATTATCATGGATGATTGGCATATTATTTGGTATTTTAATGGGAATAAATATTTTTATAGGTTCAAAAGAAATTCTATTTGTATATCGAAAATCTCCCAGAGGTGCTAAAACTCTAATATTTTCATATTTATATATGATGTTTTATATTATCCTTTTATATGGATTATTCTTTGCGCCTATCTTTTCATTTCTCTTTCATTTGAATTTCATACAAGGATCAATCCTATTTCTCTGTTTAATTAGTTATTCTGGGGTTATTCTTTTACAAGCAGTGGGAATTCAATGCTTTAAACCGCTATTTAATGAACAAGGGAAAAACGCGTATTTAATAAGTTATTCAATTTTAGGATTACAAGTCATCTCATTATTTATTATCATGTATATTTTTATCCCTCACATTCCAAACTCATTAAATAATTCTGAAGGATTAAATTTCATTCTATTTAGTCATCTAATGCTTTCAATAGTTTTCTCTTTAGTGATATTCTATTTTGGAATTCGTCATTTAAAAAAAATAGAATAATCTTTGTTAATCATTAATTATATTTAACAAAGACTTGAAATTTTCTTGAACTATCAACACCTAAAGGAGCTGAATTCTTGCTTCTACGACCACAGCACCCCTTTAAGGGGCGTCTTACACAATCTCCACAAGCGTGAATTCCCGTAGTCCCTACGGTATGGATGAATTTGGTTATCATTCATCTAAATATAGATAAGGGAATGAGTCTTAAAAAGTAAGAAAGGGTGGG
>JAEOTJ010000331.1 GCA_016839905.1 Promethearchaeota archaeon
AATACAAAAAGAATTAGTATTTAATTTGAATGATAATAGATTATAGCTATAAGAAACGAAAATACTTATAGAAAATGTTTAATAATTTCTAACATTTTTTTTTCCAACTTTCGAAGTTGAGTTTAAAAAAAATCTTTAAACTTAATATAAGTAAAATTGTAATTTTTAAAAAGCTAAATTATTTTAAAATTAAAATGAAAAAATATGATTGTTTCTGAACTTTGGGATTATCAACACAATGAACCGATTTTTGGTATTGAATTAGGAGATATTAACGGGGATGGTGCTACTGAAATCATTGCCTATACCAATGATGGAAAAATTTTAATCCTTTCTCTTAAAGGTGTATTATTATTTGAAGATCAGGTATCTGAGAAAGGTCCAATTTATAATGTGAAAATCTTTGATATTGATAAAGATGGAAAAAATGAATTGATGGTTGGCGGTCACGACGGATTATTAAAAGTATTTAAATGGAATTCTAAAACTAATAAATTAGAACCATTTTGGGCACATCAATTCGGAGCTTCTATAAGTGGAATTCTTGTTGAGGATTTAAATTATGATAATAATTATGATATACTCTCCTATTCACTTGACAAATCTATTAGAGCTATCAATTCATTAAATGGAGAATTAATTTGGGGTCAGATTTTCGCAGATGGTATTGGGGATGCCATTCTATGGAGAAATGATGAATTAGCAATGAGGGAAATCCTTGCCTGTGGAAATGATGGAACAATTAGAATGTATGATGGAAGAGATGGAAAACTCTTATGGTCTGAAGACTTTACAAATAAAATTCGTTTTATATCATTTATCCTTTCTAATAAGGCTCCTATTATAGTATGTGGTGGAGATGACAAGATGTTACACTTTTTCGATAAAAATAAAAAGTCAAAAATCAAGAGCTTAGAGTTTAATGATTATCTTTGGAAAGGCATTTCTTATCCTTCCAACATTAATAACAAAGCTTTGATTAGTTCCTACTCATTTGCGCATCTTGAGGAATCCATTCCTATCGAAGATATAAAATTCACATCCAAACTTATTTGTATAGATGAAGATCTCGAGACTCGATGGGAATTAGTTGGTAAAAATATTGAGTATATGGAAGTTTTAGAAAAACAAGAATCTATTTATATATTATTAGGCACAACCTCTGGTGAATTAATCATTATAGATGAAAAAACAGGAAGAATAATATTTAAAATGACTAAGAATTCTTGTATAAATATGGTTAAAAATTTAACTGGTAAAAATATATTGATCACTTGCCATGACAATGGAGAAATATATGCCTTTTTTTTAGAAGATTATTAGTCTATTAATTTTTAAGTAATTGAATATGAACTAACCGAATGGTTTTAATTATAAAAAAGTTTATGAAATAATATTAAACTTTAATATATTATAAAAATCAATTTATTAAAAAAAAATACTATAAAAGGTGTTCATAATTTCAAAAGATAAGGCAATCGGAGCCATAATAATGATTGTAAGTGTCTTAATTTTTATTATTTACTCTTTAGGCTCTATAGTAGATCTTTATTTGCAAACTTGGGGTGTAGCTATCGGAGATGCAGAACATGGATTTCACATTGAAGGATTACCAGATATTTTTGATTGGAGGCTTTTTGTAGTCGGTCCATTATGGTTATTGGTACTTTTAATTTGTTTTGTTGCGCTTTGGATCGGGTACAGTATGCTTACTACGCCTGCTCCAGTTCCACTCGAGGAATTGGAAGAGGAACTTGCTGCTGAAGAAGCTGCTGAAGAGAGTAACGAATAGGAAAAACAAAATTTTACTTATTTTTATTTTTTTTATTTTTCTCATTTAATTTATGCATTTTAATAAAATATTGGGAGAATTAATTTATAATACATAAAAAATTAGATGAAATTGATAATATTTTTCACTATAACTTTAGATTAAAAGAATTAATTAATCAAAAAAAAGATGAAAAACGATAGATATGTCTTGATAATTGGCTCTAGTAATATGGATTTAAATATATATTCAAAAAGACTGCCAAAACCAGGGGAAACCGTAACAGGGGGCACTTATAAACAATTTTTAGGAGGGAAAGGAGCAAATCAAGCAGTAGCCTCAATTAGATCAGGTTCTAGAACGATTTTTATAGGTAAAATTGGAAAGGATCCCTTTGGAGATCAAATGCTCACCCGTTTAACAAAAGAAGGTATAAACACATCACATGTAATAAGAGATCCAGAAAAAGTAAGTGGAGTTGCGTTTATTTTAATTGATGAAAATGGGGAGAATATGATTAGTGTAGCTCCTGGTGCCAACGCAAATTTAAAACCAGAAGAAATCCAAACAAAAATGGATATAATTAAAAATGCCAGTGTTATTGTCGTTCAGATGGAAATACCTATTGAGACCATAAATCAGATATTTAACATAGCTTCAGAAGGAGATACCATTAAAATTCTTAATCCTGCGCCTTTAAAATCCATCCCTATTGAGGTGTTAAAAAATATTGATATTATTATACCCAATGAAGGTGAGTTATATCGATTACATTCTCTATTAGGATTGAAAGATCTTCTTGATGATGAAAAAGATAAAATAACCCAAGCTTCTAAGGAAATAGCGCAGTTAGGAGTAAATTTTATTATAACAACCTTAGGTAAAAAAGGATGCATTATTTTTGATGGGGAGAAAAATCAAGTAATTGAAGTTCCTGCGTTTAAGGTAAAAGCTGTTGATACTGTTGGGGCTGGTGACTGTTTTAATGGAGTATTAGCTAGCAAATTATGCCAAGGTGAAACTCTACTTAATTCTGTTAAATATGCGATCTCAGCAGCATCAATAGCCGTGACTCGTAAAGGTGCTCAAGAATCAATGCCTTCTATAAAAGAAATAGAAGAACGCTATAAAGAATATATTAAATTATAACATATAAGATTTAAAGGTAAATAAAATGAAAAGGGAAATATTAACTAGAGAAAAAGGCACTCCATTAAGAAAAAATGGATTGAATGAACTGGAAATCTTAATCAATCCTGAAAGATATAAAGAGATATTCCTTATTAATGGAACTTCATTTCTTACAGACCGCATCTCTAAATCTGATTTAATTATCAAGCCCCATGATTATTATATGGTAATTAATAAAAGTAAAAAAGATTTAGAAATAAAATACAATGAAGATATTTCTAATTTTGACATTCTTTACGATCCATATAAATTTGAGAATGTTAATAAAGTAAATTATAAACAAGAAGATTTTTTAAAAAATTATAAAATTCCTGAAGGATATATTGATACTCTTCCTAAGTGGTATAGCTTTAAATTTACCTACTCCGATTATAATTTGATCTTTATTCGCCCTGAATTAGGGATCTCAGTTCAAATTCACGACCATAGAAATGAGATCTGGGAAATTTTAGAAGGTAGACCCATTATAATTAATGGAAATGAAGTTCATTATTTTGTAGAAAGTGGAAAGATTATTAAAATACCTAAAAATACATATCATACTATAATCAATCCTAATTTAGAAAAATTTGTAATGATCAAGGAAGATTGGAATGGTAAGTTTGATGAAGAGGATGTAATTAGAGTTTTTAATCCAAATCATTATTGTTAATTGTGTAATAAACAAAAAAATGAGCAATTATTCAATTTGGGTATAAGTCCTTTTAGGTGATCAAAGAATTTAAGTTTTTACTCATAGCCACTTAGAGTAGTTTGAGTAAAAATTCGCTTGCCTTCGAGAATTTGGTATCCTATTTTTTTCTTTTCTTCATC